>JAGPFT010000492.1 GCA_018056405.1 Anaerolineae bacterium | reverse complement strand
CTCGTTGGCGACAAGCTCGGTGCGGAAATGGCGCGTGCCATGATCATCTTCCCAGCCGCGCGTCTGCAGGCGGCCCTCGACGTAGACCTGCTGCCCCTTTACCAGGTGTGTTTTGCAGATTTCCGCCAGGTTGCCCCAGGCGACGACGTTGAACCACTCGGTCTCTTCGCGGCGGTCGCCGTCGGACGAAGTCCAGGTACGGCTGGTCGCCACGCTGAAACTGGCGACGGGCCGGCCGCTGGGGGTATAGCGCAGCTCAGGGTCGCGCCCCAGGACGCCGATGATCATGACTTTGTTCAATCCTCGGCCCATGACGCTTCGCTCCTCCCGCAGCCGGCGCGCGCCGGCTGGCGCTGCTTATTCGTCCAACCGGACGACGAGGTGCCGGATCACGCGGTCGTTCAGCAGCAGATTGCGCTCCAGATCGTTCACCTTGGCAGGTGGGAAGTTCATGTTCAGAAAGACGTAGTAGCCTTCCCGGTAGTCGTCAATGGTGTAAGCGAGACGACGGCGACCCCAATAGTCAACGTTGGTGACCTCACCACCGAAATCCGCGACCCATCCCTTAATGGTGTCAATGACCGACTGGGTGTCGGACTCCGGCACGTTGCTAGGGATGATGAATCCTAACTCGTAGGCGCGATTCATGTGTGGGACTATCTCCTTTCCCTGGGTTTGCCCGTCGGCGGCGGCGGGTGCCGTGCTGACGAGCGGAAAGCCGCCCCGTTTGTCGTTGTGGGGGCGAACAAGCGGTCAGTATACTACCGCAGGCACTCGCGTTTGACAAGGCTCGATTCGGCGGGGTGCATTCGGATTTGGGGGCAGGTGCAGAGATCGGTTGCAGACCTCACCCCCCGGCCCCCTCTCCATATACGGAGAGGGGGAGTAAGTATCTGACTCAGTCCCCTCTCCGCGTGTGGAGAGGGGATTGAGGGGTGAGGTACACCCGCGCAGCGGGCTTCTCAACCGGTCCATCCCAGAGCGCGCAGGGGTCGCAGAGAAAGCCTCAGAGCTTTTCCGACTTTCCCCTCCGCGCCCTCGTCATCTCAGCGGCTCAAGATCACTGCCCCCAAAAGCGAATGCACCCCCCTCAAGACTCCCGCTTGCGCCGGGCGCTGTTCGGGTCTAAGCTACCTTAGCAAGCAGGTGGCGCACTCCCGGAGGCGTGCCATGAACTGGACGCGCCCGAAGACTGTCCTCGCGCTCGTTGCCGTGCTCCTGAGCGGGCTGCTGCTCCCGGCGTGCGGCGACAAGGCGGGCAGCAATCCCCCGCCAGGCATTCTGATCACCATTCAGACGGAGCCGCTGGGCACGGTGCTGCCCGGCTGCCAGCCGGGCGAGCTAGAAGACTGGTACGAACTGGCCGGATCGCTTGTGATGAGGTTCCGCGACGAAAGCCTGGCTGCGCTCGACGAATTGCCGGACACATTGGTTCCTACGCTGCTGCGTCTATCGGACTTGCGCGATGCCATCGCCTCACAGCCTGTCCCGGAATGCGCTGTGCTCGCCCATAACACGATCCTCATTCACCTGCGCCAGTCGCTCGATGCCTTTCAATCCTACTCCGCCGGAACGATTGCCGAGGACGCGCTACGCGCCGAAGTGCGCGCGGCAGCCAACGCCATCAGTACGACGGTCGCGGACCTGCTGGAAAACACGCGCATCCAGCTTGAGACCGGGCTGAGCGAGCAGCGCGCCACGCAAGCCGCCAGCACACCCTGAGCGGCAACCGGGCATTGGAGCAAAGCCTCAGTGCAGAAGCGCAGAGAGCGCGGAGAAAAGCAGGAGACTTCGTATTCTTTTCAGTGATCCCACTCGGTCTCATTCTAATGCGCTTTGACGATCATGATCGGTAGTCGCTTGTAGGGGCGGGTTTGCAAACCCGCCCCTACAAGACATTTGCGCGTATTACCTGACTTGATTATCAATTCCCATTGCAGAGAACGAACGCGCATCCGCGTTTCTTCAATAACCACGATACTGCCCCGTTCGAGATCTCGCGTAATGCCTGGCAGGTTGGCCAACAAGACAGCAACTTGCGTTTCAGCTTGGCGCAACATCGGCCATCGCAGCAGAATCACCGACGGGAGAGTGGATTGGCGCTGCGCCACGAGGCGACTGAAATGGGTGCGTGCAAAACCTGTCAGGCAACATGGTCGCGCTCCTTAGCCTCACCCCCTGGTCTCGCTGCGCTCGGCCAAGAACCAGACTTCGGAAGTCTTCGAAGACTTCCGAAGTCTCCTGCGGTGAGGCGCGTCAGCGCCGAGCGAGGGTGAGGTAAAGTGAAGACCTGCCCCAGACGATAAGCCGCTCTCAACGCCTGTCCGCCCCAGAAGCCCCTCCAGGGAAGGGAAAACGTCCCCTCCGGCGGTCAACGTCCCCCTCTCTAGTTCGGCTGGAGAGGGGGATTGAGGGGAAGAGGCGTGCGCAGCCAGGCTTAAGTTGGTGCATAGGGGGCGTTCTGGCGATTGCCCAACAACTTGCTCGTGGACCCAACCCGCAACTTGCTTCTTGCTTGGCCTTTGCTCCGTCCGGTATAATTGAGCCATTCTGTGGAGCAGAAACCCCTGGTTTTCAAGATCACCCATTCGACCTAGCAATCAACACGCATAACACATGACTGGGGAGACATTCGAGGATGTCTGGTCATAGTAAGTGGTCAACTATCAAACGCAAGAAGGGCGCTGAAGACGCCAAGCGAGGCAAGGTCTTCACCAAGATCGCGCGCGAAATTGTGATGGCTGTGCGCAAGGGCGGCCCCGACCCTGAGTCAAACGCGGCCCTGCGCCTGGCGATGGACAAGGCGCGCGCGGCAAACATGCCCAAAGACAACGTGGAACGTGCCATCCATCGCGGCGCGGGCATTGGCGACGACGCGGTTGAGATAGAAGAGATCGTCTACGAAGGCTACGGCCCGCACGGTGTCGCCCTGGTCATCAACGTAGTCACGGACAACCGCAACCGCACCCTGTCCGATCTCAAGTACATTCTCAGCCGCAACAATGGCAACCTGGCCAGTGCCGGTGCCGTGACCTGGCAGTTCACACAGAAAGGGTACGTTGAG
>JAGPFT010000491.1 GCA_018056405.1 Anaerolineae bacterium | reverse complement strand
GGTCTGATCAGCGCGGGCGTGATCATGGCCGGCTTTGGAGCCTGGATCATCTGGCGCTCGGCCCCCCGCGAACCGATGACCGTCCCCCCGTCGCAAGGCTCACCGGAGCAAAAGCGCGCGCTCAGCCTGTTCCGCACCCTGTTGCCCCTGGCGCTGGCCATTGCTGCGGTGTTGTACCTGGTCGGTGTTCCCCTGGGCTGGAACCTGATCCTGATGGCGGCGCTCATGCTGCCCAGCGGGGTGATGGGCCTGCTCAGCGACCGCCGGACGAACAAGAAAGACGAGGAGTTCAGCACCTTCCTGCGCTCCTCCGGGGGCATGGCCACCTCCAGCGGCACGACGCTGAGAGAAGCGCTGACCAAGATTGACTTGAGTTCCTTCCCCACGCTACAGCCGGAGATCGCGCGCCTCAGCACGCGGCTACAGGCATTGGTTCCGCCGGAGCTATGCTGGCACAAGTTCGGCCTCGAATCGGGCAGCCGGCTGATCGCCGATGTGACCGGCATTTTCTACGGCGCGATCAAAACGGGCGGCGATCCAGAGCGCGTCGGGTATTTGTGCTCGTTGTTCGCAGCCAAGACCACCCAACTGCGGGCCAAGCGCCGTCTGGTGGCGGGCACGTTCGCGGGACTGACCACGGTGATGCAGGCGGTGGTGGCTGCGCTGATGATCTTCGTGCTGTCCATCGTGAACAACTTCGCGGAACTGGTCGCCGAGCTAATGCCAACCAGCGAGGCGGCTGCCGAGGGGCAGGCCCAGATGAATATGGCCATGGTGTCCTTCACGCCGAGCGAGTTGCAGTTTCTATCCACCATCACCGTCAGCATGATCCTGCTGCTGGCGATGATTGGCGCTTTGGCGGCCATCGCCGCCGATGGGGGCCTGAAGATCAAGACGACGTTCTACCTGGCGGTGACCACGCTGATTTCGGGCGTGTGCCTGCTGATCGTCCCGCCGCTGGTAGACCGCATCCTGACGGTTTGAGAGGACGGGGGTGGGGACATGCACGCACCAGGAGGCCGAGATGTCTCTGATTGAGCTGATTCTCAATGACCGGCGGCTCTTGCTGGCCACGGGCGCGGCGTTGGTTCCACTCGGCCTGGCGGTGCTCTTGTGGCTCACCGTGCGGGTGCACCGCTTCACGCAGGCGCGCGCTGCGCGTCGGGCGGCAGACGATGACGCGCGCTTCCTGGCCGAACACGGGCTGCTCGCCAGCCCGGAGGATCAGGAAGGTTTGGGCGAGGCGCACCTGGCCACTGCCGCCGGCCAGCCGCCAGCCGTCGCTGTCCCTCACCCTGCGGGGCTGGTGGAAGAAGACGGGGAGGAAGAGGAAGCAGCCCCGGAGGGCGACGGAGATGTGGTGAACTCCGCCATGCAGGAACTACTCAACAGCGTGTTCAGCGACGAGGATTACACCAACCGCCTGGAACACCTGATGGGCGAACTCGACGACATCCGGGCCGCTGACCTGGCCAGCCTGTGCGATGACATTGCCCGCCATTTGTCATAGAGAGGACACAGAAAGTGCCATGAACGGGCAGGCGACGAAGTTCATTCACGAAGTGACCAGCGAACTCAAGGCAGAGGGGCTGTACGATCTGGGCCTGGCCGAGCCGGAGCTTTATTTCCGTCCGGCCCCTCACGATCCGGCACAGATCGGGCCGGCTGCTCCTGTATGGCGGGTGCGCTTCGATCTCGCTTACAACGCTCACCGCTGCTTTGGCCTTGAGATCAACGGCGAGGTGATGCTGGGTCGCGGCGAGGAAGGCCCCGGATTGGTGTCGCTGGATGATTTCGACGCCGACGAACTGGGCGTTTCGCGCGCCCACGTGGCCCTGCGCCCGACCGAGTCGCAGCTTTTCGTGGTGGATCTGGGCAGCACCAACGGCACGTGGGTCAACGGGCGCTCCATTGGCGTCAACACGCCGTTCAGCCTCGCCAACGGCGATCTGCTCACTTTAGGACGGCTGGAGTTCTTCGTCCGCATCGTGGACCGTCCGGTGGGGAGCCTGGAGGTGAGCAAAAGCCAGCCTGAATCCCTCGACGTGCTGCTGCGCATCGCCAAGACGCTCACCGTTCACCTGGACATGGACACGGTGTTGGAGCGGGCCGTCGAGATGACCATGGCCGCGATTGCGGCGGAAGAGGCATCCATCTGGCTGATTGACGAGCGCACCAACGAACTGGTGCTCGAAGTGGCACGCGGACTCGACGAGACCACCCAGGGGATGCGCCTCTCAGTATCGGGGACACTGGCGGGCAAGGTCATCCACACTGGCAAGCCTCTGCGCGCGCACCGGCAAATGGGCGACGATCAGATCAAAGTCAAGACGGGCTATCTGGTCGAAGCGGTCATGTACGTGCCGCTGACCGTCGCTGGCGTCCCCATTGGGGTGCTGTCCGCCGCTCACCACGCAGCCGGGCAACACTTCAGTGAGCGCGACCAGATCGTGTTGGGGCATATCGCGGACTTCGCCGCCATTGCCGTGCAGAATGCCCGCCTGTTTGAGTCCACAAGCCGGGCGCTCGACCAGCATGAGCGCGTGGTCACGGCGCTCAGCTACGCCCTCTCCTGTGACGTGAAAGCCCTGCTCAACGCGATGATCGGCTACACGGGCCTGCTGGACATTTACACCTCCGCCAACGACGATACCGGCGACACCATCAACCGCATCGTAGCCGCCGGGGAAGATATGGCGGCGCTGCTCGACCGGATGGTTGAGGCGGCCAAACTGACCGATACCCATATCACCATCCGCCAGCGTTGCGACCTGCTCGAAACCGTCAAGCGCGCGGTGAAAGACCGGCAACGCGCGGCGGCAGAGAAGCGGATCACGCTCGGCCTGGAAGTGCAGGGCACGCCCTATCCGATTTTCGGCGATGAGGTCTATCTTTACCGCTCCGTCCTCAACCTGGTAGATAACGCTGTCAAGTTCTCTGGCCGTCACGCGCAGATCATGGTGGCGCTGGCTTTCACGCCGCCAGAGATTACCATCCGTGTCTGCGACACCGGCCCAGGTATTCCAGAAGACCTGCTCCCGCACCTCTTCGCCCGCTATTTCCG
>JAGPFT010000490.1 GCA_018056405.1 Anaerolineae bacterium | reverse complement strand
CTGCGACCACTGCGCGCTCTGTGAGGGACCGGTTGAGAAGCCCGCTGCGCGGGTTTACCTCACCCCTCAATCCCCTCTCCACACGCGGAGAGGGGACTGAGCCAGCTACTTACTCCCCCTCTCCGTAATGGAGAGGGGGCCGGGGGGTGAGGTCTGCAACCGATCTCTGCACCTGCCCCCAAATCCGAATGCACCCCAATAGACGGGGGCGAGAGGTATCCCCGATTGGCGCGGCTGGCGAAATGCTTTCGTAGGGGCGTATGGCCATACGCCCCTACGAGAACCACTGGAAAGGTCTCACAAAGCCCATGCAGTTCTGCTGTGTTCTCTGCGTCTCAGCGGTGATTCTTGTTTTGCAGCGCTTGCTGGCGACGGGGGTTGTCGGTTACACTGCGTCCGTTTGCTGCGCTGGACTGCTTCCTGCTGCCGCTGGAGCGCCTATGGACTATACGCTGCTCGATTGGTTGCTCTCCCTGGCACCGATGGTGGCGGTGCTGGGCCTGATGATTGCGCGGGGCTGGAACGGCAGCCGGGCCGGGGCCGCCGGCTGGCTGCTGGCTCTGGCGGTGGCTGGGCTGCGCTTCAAGGCGGGCGCGGACGCGCTCGGCTACGCGCAGCTTAAGGCGTTGCTCCTGACGGTGGATGTCTCGCTCATCGTCTGGGCGGCGTTGTTGCTGTACTACATCGTAGACCGGGCGGGCGCGCTGCGCGTGATCACCGACGCGCTGGGCCGCCTGACCGCTGACCGCATGACCCAGGTGTTGCTGCTGGGTTGGGTCTTCGCGTCCTTCTTGCAGGGTATGGGCGGTTTTGGCGTGCCAGTGGCCATCGTTGCGCCATTGCTGGTCAGCATGGGCGTGCCACAGGTGCGCGCGGTGATCATCCCGGCTATCGGGCATGGCTGGGTGGTAACATTCGGCTCGCTGGCGGCATCGTTTGTGATGCTGATCAACGTCAGCGGGCTGCCTGGCGAGCAACTTGCCCCGGCAGTGGCGACGATGCTTGGCCTGCTCGCCTACGCCAGCGGGCTGATGGGCGCCCATGCCCTCGACGGCTGGCGCGGCGTGTGGCGCGCGCTACCCTACGTGCTGATCACCGGCGCGATGATGGGCCTGGCCCAGTACGCGCTGGTCACTAACGGCCTGTGGACTATCGGCGCGATTGGCGCGGGCCTGGCCGGGCTGGCCGTGTCCGTCGTCTGGGTGCGCCTGCGCACCCGTACTCCGGCGACGCCTGTGCCCGCCTCGCCCGATGCGCCCGGCGCAAACCGCCCGCTGCCGTCGGTGCGCCTGGCGCTGGTTGGCTACGCGGTGCTGATCGCGCTGGCGCTTGCCCTGCGCGCGGTCACGCCAGTCAAGGACTTCCTGGGGCAGTGGGCGGTGGCGGTGGACATCCCGGCCACGACGACCGGGCGCGGCTGGCATGTGCCCGCCGAAGACGACGCGGGCTTTGGCATCCCTGGGCATCCCGGCCTGATCATCGTCTACAGCGGCCTGATCGCCTACGCGCTCTATCGCCGGCACGGGCTGTACCTGCCGGGGGCCGCCCGCGACATTTTGCGGGAGTCAGGGAGTCGGGCGCTCAAGTCGGCGGCGGGCGTGTTCATGATGGTGGCCATCGCCGCGACGATGGAGCGCGCGGGTATGGTGGACGTGGTGGCGCGCGGCCTGAGCGAGGCCATGCCCGGCGACCTCTACGCTTTCGTCGCGCCGCTGATCGGGGCGATTGGGGCGTTTGTCACGGGCAGCAACGTCAACAGCAACGCCGTTTTCGGCGGCTTGCAGCGCGAGACGGCGGCGCTGCTCGGCCTGTCCGTCACCACGATCCTGGCCGCGCAAACTGCCGCTGCCGCCGTGATCAGCGTCATGTCCCCGGCCAAAGTGACAGTGGGATGCAGCACGGTGGGAGCCAGCGAGGGCCAGGTGATGCGTGCGTTGCTTGGCTATGGCGCGGTGATCGTGCTGCTCGTCGGCACGCTGACCTGGCTGGCGCTGAACATGTTCTAGGGCGTACCTTTCAACCCCTATCCCCCGGCCCCTTTCCCCGCAAGCAGAGAAAGGGGAGAAGCCTGTCTCTTCCTGCTGGCGGCTCCACATCTTTGGCTGTGCCTGTTCCCCCCCATCCCCGACCCTTCCCCCACGAGGGGGGAAGGGAGAAAAGCGCACACTCCAGGCCCCTTCCTCCTTGTGGGGGAGGGGTTTGGGGTGGGGGGAAGAGACAGGTATAGACTTCTCAAACGGCCTCTCGGGGCGGGCGTCAGCGCGCGATCAGATAGACGAGGAGTGACACGATGACCAAGAAGGCAGCAATGACACCCCACGAGGTGAGGATCGCCCGCCGCGCCTGGCGGTGCACCGGCTCCAACAGGCCGTCAAGTTGCCCTGTCGCCAGGTAGCGGTAGAGCGCGGCGGCCTCGCGATCCAGCACGCGGTAGTGGGTAGGGAGCCAGTGATAGACCTGCGTGCGGGTCATACGATAGTAGACGCGCAGACCGCCAGGACGCCGCTTGATAGTGATGGTATGGTCGGCCCGACGCGGGTCGAACAGGCGAAAGTGGCGCATCCGCCGCCCGCGTACTTGTTTGGCGGTGGCCCGATCCAGCTCGAAATCGGCCTGGGCCAGGAAAGCGGGCAGATGGGTCTGCAACTCGTCGGCTGTGAGGATGATCGGCAGCGTGTAGTTGATGCGCAGCCGGTCTTCGCGCCAGCAGCGTTCAGCCGGCATATGCAGCGGCAACAAGTCGCGCTTGGCGACAGGCGGCGAGTGCTCGGTGGTCAGCGGGCGCGTCGGCGCACCTGTTTTGATCAGGCGGCGCACCAACTCCTCGAAAGCCAGTAGGAATTGTCCCTCAAAGTTGACCGCCGGATACTCGGCTAGCTCTGGCGGGATGGTGCATTGATCGCGCAGTACCAACACGACCTTCGCCTGATTCTGCAGCACAGGCGTCCAGTGAGGCGGGGCGTCCGGCGTGGTGCTGGCCGTCGAGAGCACGATCAGCACGTGCGACGCAGCGATCAGCGCGCTCGCGTCGTTCGCCAGCGGCTCTTCGCTGCGGCGACCCGGAT
>JAGPFT010000489.1 GCA_018056405.1 Anaerolineae bacterium | reverse complement strand
GCCCCAGACGTGCGGATGGCGGCGAATGATCTTCTCGATGACGTAGGCGAGCACGTCGCTCATGCGGAACTCGCCGGCGTCCACGGCCACCTGGCTATGCAGGACGACTTGCAGCAGCAGATCGCCCAGTTCTTCGCGCAGCGCGTCCGCGTCATCGGCGTCGAGCGCGTCGAGCACCTCGTAAGTCTCCTCAAGCAGGTAGGGGCGCAGCGAGCGGTGCGTCTGCTTGCGATCCCAGGGGCAGCCCTCCGGCGCGCGCAGGTGCGCGATTACCTCCTGGAAGCGCTCGAAGCTGGCGGGGCGGGGCAGGGGAGGCACGCCCAACGCCGTCCAGTCGCCGCTCACGCCTGGCAATGCCACCAGCAGCACCGTCTCCACAACCGCATCAGGGCGCACAACGTGCAGGGAATGGTCGTCCGGGTACTGGTTGCCCAGGACGCGGCGCAGCGCCGCCAGGTCGGGCATCTCGCCGGCGACGATCAGCGCCGGGATGTCCGGGTTGAGCGGCGGGTGATGCAGTGCGGCGAGCGCCTCGGCGCTGAAAAGCTGCACCCCGTCCGCGCCGGCGAAGTCCAGCGCCTCAAGCGCGGGCGCGGCACGAAGCCACAGAGCATGGAGCGACATAACGTGTCCTTCCGGTTGAGCGGCGAAGCGAGTCGTGAGTCATGAGTCCGGAGTCTTGAGTGCCTGTCATTTACCTCACCCCCGTTTCGCTCCGCTCAACTTCCCCCTCTCCGCCAGCGGAGAGGGGGGCAGAGGGGTGAGGTTGTGAGCGGAAGAAGAAACTGGCAATCAGAGCAGTCCTGAGTCCGGGGTCATAGGCCCGTTTTGCCGGTCTGCCCCTCTCCTAATGTGCCTCGACGATCAAGATCGGTTGCCGCTTGTAGGGGCGGGTTTGCAAACTCGCCCCTACACGACATTTGCGCGTATCACCCGTCTTGAATGTCAAATCTCGTCAGGACTCCAGACTCATGACTCACACCCCCTGACTCATCCTCCGCCCTTCTGTCATCGAGCGCCCGAACAAAAACAGACAAAACCCCCACATCTGCGCTCAGGGATTTTGCCTGCTGTATCATCACCAGGAGGGGCAAGCCCCGGCGTGAGACTAACGCTTGGTGTAGGTCGGGGCCTTGCGCGCGCGCTTGAGACCGGGCTTCTTGCGCTCCTTGATGCGCGGGTCGCGCGACAGATGATCGCCCTCGCGCAGAACGGCGCGCCATTCCGGCTCGACCTTGAGGAGCGCGCGGGCCAGGCCCAGGCGAATCGCATCGCGCTGGCCGCTGATGCCGCCGCCTTTGACCTTGACGGTCACGTTGTAGGCGCGTTCCTGGCCGACCGCGCGCAGCGGCTCCAGGGCAATGGTCAGATCGCCCTCGCGCGGCAGGAACTCCTCGCCGGGCCGGTCATTGATGATGATCGAGCCGTTGCCGCCCGTCCAGAGGCGCACGCGCGCCGTCGAAGTCTTGCGCCGCCCGATACCCTCATAATACTGTGTCGTCATGGTCCCTGTGTCCTCTTAGTGCTTCAGCTCATACACCTTGGGCTGCTGCGCCTGGTGGGGATGCTTGTCTCCGGCGTAAATCTTCAGCTTCTTGATCATGGCGCGGCCCAGGCTGTTCTTGGGCAGCATCCCGCGCACTGCTGCGCGGATGACGCGGTCCGGGTAGCGATCAAGCTGCTCGCGCAAGGTGCGCGACTTGATTCCGCCCGGATAGCCTGAGTGATGGTAATAGACCTTCTGGTCGAGCTTGTCGCCGGTGACCCGAATCTTGTCGGCGTTGACAATGATCACGAAGTCGCCCACGTCCATGTGTGGCGCGTAGATCGGCTTGTGCTTGCCGCGCAGCAAAACCGCGACCTGGGTAGCGAGACGCCCTAACGTCTGGTCTTTGGCATCAATCACAAACCACTCGCGCTGGATGTCATCCTGCCTGGGAGTGTAGGTTTTGATCTTCATCGTTCCACTTTGCTCCAGCGGGCGTCTCCCCGCCCCTCTTCATAGATCACTGCGATCAGGCACAGTCCCCGCGCCGGGGCTGCCTGGTTCGGCCATTCCCCCTCGGCGGCACGCAGCGCCCGCTCAAACTCGTCGAGCGTCAGCGCCCCGCCCCCCACGCGCACCAGCGCGCCCACAATCCGGCGCACCATGCGGTAGAGGAAGGCGTTCGCCTCGATGCGATAGCGCATAAGCTGAACGACGGGCGGCGTCGCCGCCAGCGTCTCCAGTTCGGAGCGCCAGACCTGGCGGACGGTGCTCTCGCCCTGGGGCGGCTGCCCAAAGGCGGCGAAGTCGTGCGTCCCCAGCAGCAGGTCTGCTGCGCGCTGCATCTTCTCATTGTTAAGTGGCCGTCCGGCCTTCACCTGCCACGCCCAGCGATCCAGCAAGGGCTGGCGCACCGGGGCGACGTAGAACGTGTAGTCGTACACCCGACTGCGTGCGTCGTAGCGTGGGTGAAAGCCTGCCGGGGCCTCGTCCAGCGCGTTGAGCGCCACGTCCTGCGGCAGGTTCGCGTTCAGCGCGCGCCACAGGTCGGCGGGGGCGTGCCGCCAGGCGGCGTCGAAGGCGATCACCTGGCCGGTCGCATGGGCACCGGCATCCGTGCGTCCCGCCGCCAGTACCGTCACCCGCTGCCCGGTCACCCGCGCGAGAGCCGCTTCAAGCGCGGCCTGCACGGTTGGGGTGTTCCCCGCCCGGCGCTGAAACCCGAAGTAGCGGGTTCCCTCATAGGCGACCACCGCCCGGTAGCGCGTGGTCGCTGGCGGGGAGCCGGGGCAGGTCATCGCGATCGCTAGGCTTCCTCGCGATCCACCAACTCAAGCAGCACCATCGGCGCTGCGTCGCCATGACGCGGCCCCAGCTTGTAGATGCGCGTGTAGCCGCCGGGACGCTCCGCGTAGCGTGGGGCCAGCTCGTCGAACAGCTTGTGGACGTTGTCCTTGTCGCGCAGGCGAGCGAAGGCCACGCGCCGGGCGTGCAAGCCGCGCGCCGGGTCCTGGTGGGCCAGCCCGCGCTTGGCCAGGGTAATCATCTTCTCGGCTTCGGCGCGAACGGCTTCGGCTTTGGC
>JAGPFT010000027.1 GCA_018056405.1 Anaerolineae bacterium | reverse complement strand
AAACCCGCGCAGCGGGCTTCTCAACCGGTCCATCCCAGAGCGCGCAGTGGTCGCAGAGAAAGCCTCAGAGCTTTTCCGACTTTCCCCTCCGCGCCCTCGTCATCTCAGCGGCTCAAGATCACTGCCCAAAAAGCGAATGCACCCATTGCAAGTATTACAGTTGACAGATCGGCAGGATATGGTATAATATTTGTTCTTGTACCCCATGACTGTCTAGACAAAACCATTGACCTCGAAAACGGCCTAATCAGTGTTGAGGACACGTTGCAATCCCCCCGTCCCCACAGCGACCGCGTTTGGCCGGTCGCAGCCTTTGGCGACATGTGACCTCAAGGAGTGATGCATGCAGCGGCTTGATGAGAAGAACTACGCACGAGCGCTTGACGTGCAGGATCTTCCTTCGCTCATTGAAATCCAACTGGACTCGTTCAACCGCTTTCTGCGCGAAGGGTTGAACGAGTTGTTCGATGAGATCAGCCCGATCGAGAGCTTCAACGGGAACTTGCGGCTGTACTTCCCTGGCAGCAGCGTCGAAGCAGAGCAGTTCGGTCTGACCTACTGGTTCGATGACCCGAAATACCCGGAAGAAATCTGCCTGGAGCGCGACATCACCTTCGCGGCTCCGCTGTATGTCAAGGTGGCGCTGGTCAACCGCGCCGCTGGCGACGAGGTGGTGATCTCCGACATTTTTATGGGCGACTTCCCGCTGATGACGGACAAGGGCACGTTCATCATCAACGGCACCGAGCGCGTGGTGGTCAGCCAGCTCATTCGCTCGCCCGGCGTCTATTTCGCCGCCGAAGAAGATCGCACGACGGGCCGCCTGCTTTCGACGGCCAAGCTCATCCCCGATCGCGGCGCGTGGATGGAGTTCGAAACACGCAAGAGCGACTACCTGGCGATTAAGTTCAACCGCAAGCGCACCATCCCCGTCACCATCCTGTTGCGCGCGCTGGCCGCCGTTCGTGACGGCTTTGATGCCCACTCGCCGATCCAGGAAGGCACGGACGAAGAGCTGCTGGCAATCTATAAAGAGGTTGACAACAACCCGGATCATCACTACATCGAGGGCACCATTCGCATGGAGCCGCAATGGGACCTGCGCGACGGTATGACCATCGCCCAGGCCGCGCTGCTGGAGTTCTACAAGCGGATGCGTCCCGGCGACCCGCCGACTCTCGACAACGCGCGCGAATACCTGGAAAGCCAGTTGTTCGATCAGCGCCGCTACGACCTGGAGCGGGTGGGGCGCTACAAGCTCAACCAACGGCTGCACATTGACGACCCCATGCTGCCCCCCATGCGCACGATCACCAAGTACGATCTGGTCAAGCTCATCGCGCGCATGATCCTGATCAACAATGGCCTGGAAGAGCCAGACGACATTGATCACCTGGGCAACCGCCGCGTCAAAACGGTGGGCGAGCTGATCCAGAACTCGCTGCGCATCGGCCTGCGCCGCATGGAGCGCGTCGTGCGCGAGCGCATGTCCATCCGCGAGTCGGATAGCGTCTCGCCGATGACGCTGATCAACATCCGTCCGGTGGTGGCGGCGGTGCGCGAATTCTTCGGCTCCAGCCAGCTTTCGCAGTTCATGGAGCAGACCAATCCCCTGTCGGAGCTAACACACAAGCGCACGCTGTCGGCCCTGGGGCCGGGCGGCCTGCGCCGCGAGCGCGCCGGCTTCGACGTGCGCGACGTGCACCACAGCCACTATGGACGCATCTGCCCCATTGAGACGCCGGAAGGCCCGAATATCGGCCTGATCGGTCGCCTGGCCAGCTATGGGCGTGTCAACGAGTATGGCTTCATTGAGACGCCCTACCGCCGCGTCTACCGCGAGATGGCGCTCGACGACGAGCGGCTGATGGGGCGCGTGCTGCGCACAGAGGTGGCGGACGAGTCCTCCGGCAAGAGCATCGCAGCGGGCACGGTCATTGACGCGAAGGTGCAGGCGCAGTTGGCTAAGTGGCAGATCAAGACGGTGCCGATCATGCCCTTTGTCAGCCAGGAGATCGAGTATCTGTCTGCTGACGAGGAAGATCGCTACACCATCGCCCAGGCCAACGCTTTGCTGGATGACAGCGATCACTTCGTTGACGAGCGCGTGTCGGCCCGCCATCACCAACGTTTTCTGGTGGCGGCGCGCGACCGCATTGACTACATGGATGTGGCCCCGCGCCAGATCGTCGGCATCTCGGCGGCGCTGATTCCCTTCCTGGAGCACGACGATGCTAACCGCGCGTTGATGGGTTCAAATATGCAGCGCCAGGCTGTCCCGCTGCTCAAGCCCGACATCCCCATTGTCAGCACGGGCGTCGAGCAGCAGGCCGCCATTGACTCCGGGCAGGTGCTCATCTCTGACCGCGACGGTGAGGTGGTTTCGGTGCAGGGCGACCAGGTGGTGCTGCGCACGGAAGAGGGCCTGAAGGCTTATCGCCTGCGCAAATACCATCGCTCCAACCAGTCTACGTGCATTGACCAGCGCCCTGTTGTGCGCAAGGGGCAGATGGTGCGCAAGGGCGATGTCCTGGCCGATAGCTCGTCAACAGTTCTTGGGGAACTGGCGCTGGGTCACGATGTGCTGGCCGCGTTCCTGTCCTGGGAGGGCGGGAACTACGAGGACGCCCTGCTGATCAGCGAGGAGTTGGTGCGCCAGGACAAGTTCACCTCGATTCACATCGAGAAGCACGAGGTCGAGGCGCGCGACACCAAGCTCGGCCCGGAAGAGATCACCTACGACATCCCGAACGTCGGCGAAGAGGCGCTCAAAGACCTGGACGAGTCCGGCATCATCCGCATCGGCGCGGAAGTTGGCCCCAACGACATCCTGGTGGGCAAGATCACGCCGAAGGGCGAGAAGGAACTCAGCCCGGAGGAGAAGCTGCTGCGGGCCATTTTCGGCGAGAAGGCGCGCGAGGTCAAGGATTCTTCGCTGCGCCAGCCGCACGGCGAGCGTGGCAAAGTGGTGGATGTGAAGATCTTCACCCGCGAAGAGCACCGCGACCTCCCGGCAGGGGTTGACCAGATGGTGCGCGTCAGCGTGGCGCAGAAGCGCAAGCTGACCCAGGGCGACAAGATGGCGGGGCGGCACGGCAACAAGGGCGTCATCTCGAAGGTTGTCTCCATTGAGGATATGCCCTTCCTGGAAAACGGGACTCCGGTTGACATCATCCTGAACCCGCTGGGCGTGCCGGGCCGTATGAACATCGGCCAGGTGCTGGAGACGCACCTCGGCTGGGCGGCGGATCGCCTGGGCTTCCGGGCGATCTCACCTGTCTTTGACGGGGCGGAAGAGGATCAGATCGAGGCTGAGCTAGGTCGGGCGTGGATGATTGATCGCGCCTGGGATGAAATCGGCGAGCGTGCCTGGGCGTGGCTGGCTGCTGAGGAGTACGACACAGAGTACCTCGAAGATGATGAAGAGGTGCGCCGGCTGTACATTGATTACCGGCTAGGTGCTCTGGGTACCTATGACGTGGAGCGGCTGGTTCTCGATGCCGTGTACGCGCGGCGTGCTGTCCTGCGTGAGTGGCTGCGCGAGCGCGGCTTCGATCCCGACGAGACCCTCGACTTCGGCCAGGAACAGCTTGAACTGGAAGCCCGTCAGCAACGCGATGCTAACGCGCGCCGGGCGACGCTGGTTCTATGGATCGAGCACGTCAGCGGCGAGCGCCCGCCAGAGAATCTGCCGGAGCCGGAACTGCGCGAGCTGGCGCGGCGGGTCGCGTTGAAGCATAAACAGCCCGTGCCCATTTACGGCAAGCAGCGCCTCTTCGACGGGAGAACCGGCGAGGAGTTCGACCAGCCGGTGACGGTGGGCATCATTCACATGCTCAAGTTGGCGCACCTGGTCGAGGACAAGGTGCATGCCCGCTCGACCGGCCCGTACAGCCTGGTGACGCAGCAGCCGCTTGGCGGCAAGGCGCAGTTCGGCGGCCAGCGCTTCGGCGAGATGGAAGTGTGGGCGCTGGAAGCCTACGGCGCGGCACACACCCTCCAGGAGATGCTCACCGTCAAGTCCGACGATGTGCAGGGCCGCGTTAAGACCTACGAGGCCATCGTCAAGGGTGAGCCGATTGAGGAGCCGGGCGTGCCGGCGAGCTTCCGCGTGCTGGTCAAGGAGCTACAAAGCCTGGGGCTGGCCGTCGAGGCGATCTCCGATACCGGCGAGGTGATCAAGTTCGGCAAAGACGAAGAAAAGGCGCGCCAGCCGAAGATGCCGATGGGCCTTCTGGGGTTGGCGGGCAACCGCTAAGCGCAGCGCGCTGCGACGCAAGTTCAAGCGGGCGAGGCAGAGTCCTGGCCCGCTTTTTTGTTGGGATTCCATGCTCTGCGGTGAGTTCAGGGCGGACAGGTATCGAGCGACTGTGAAAGCAGGTCAACGTCTCACCTCTAGCCTCACCCCCCGGCCCCCTCTCCACCACGTGGTTATCCACGACCCACATCTTGGGCCGTGCCTGTCCCCCCATCCCCGACCCTTCCCCCTCGTGAGGGGAAGGGAGAAAAGCGGCAGGACTGCTCCCCTTCCCTCCGCGCAGCGCGGGGGAAGGGGCCGGAGGATGGGGGGCATTTGTGGGTAACGCATAGCCACCACGTGGAGAGGGGATTTAGAGGTGGGGCTAATATTGCGCACAACATCATCTTGATCTCAATGATTCTGTTTCTCACCCGCCTGGCTGCCCGTCCCTCAACCTGCGTCGGGTGGGGGTTGCGCACGGCGCGCGTGGGGCAGGCGCTTTGTACGGGCCAAGCAACGGTTGTACAATGAGGCCGATACTAGAGGATAGACGGTCAAGAATTGCCGCGTGACGGTTGAAGTCCTCATCTGGATGAAAGGGTGGCGAGATGTTTAAGCGACGTTCTAAGCTGGCTCAGCTTGGGCTTGTGCTGCTGATCCTTGCGGTGATTGGGACGGGGTGCAGCCTGAGTGGGGGCGACGGGGGAGGCCAGAAAGCCGAGACGCAACCTACTGCGCCACCGACGATTACGCCGCCCATGACGCGCACGGCATTCCCGACATTTACGCCCTTTCCGACGCTGACGCCGGGCGGGGCGATCTTCACCGGCCCGACGGCCACGCGCATCGTGCTGGCCCCGACGTTCACGCCATACCCGACGCCGTTCTTCACCTGGGTGCCTCAGGTGACGGCTTATCCCTATGATGTGCGCATCTCCTACCCGGTGAGCGGCAGCCAGGTGGCTGGTTACATCACCATCATCGGCAGCGCCAGCCATCCGCGCTTCCTGCAATACGCGCTGGAGTGGGGGCCAGACCCTAATCCCAGCAATCTGTGGTATCCGCTGATGAGTCCGCGCAACCAGACGGTGATCAACGGCGGGCTGGGCGCGTGGAACACGACCAACGTCAACGATGGCGTGTACCAGATTCGGCTGCACGTGTGGCTGAACGACGGCACTGAGACATTCGCGGTGGCGACCGGCGTGCGCGTCTCCAACCGCCAGCCGACGGCGGTGCCGACCCTGACGCCCACACCCAAACCGAACCGCCTCCCCATCCTTGACCCCATCGCCAGCCAGGAAGTCAACGCGGGCGCGTCGCGCGACATCAGCGTGAAGGCCAGCGATCCCGACGGGGATACCGTCAACCTGTTCGTAGCGTCGAGCAATGTGGCGATTGCCACTGTGCAGGTGACCTCCCCGACGCAGATTCGCGTGACGGGCGTGACCGCCGGCACTGCAACCATCACAGTGACCGCTAACGACAATCGCGGCGGCCTGACCAGCACAGCCTTCATCGTCACGGTGAAGGGTCTCAATCAAGCCCCGGCGATCAGCCCGATCCTGGAGCAGAAGGTGGACGTGGGCGCGTCGAAGGACGTGCCGGTCTCCGTCTCCGACCCGGACGGGGACACGCTGACCGTTCAGGCGGAGTCTGACAACGTGGGCGTGGCCCTGGCGACTGTGCTGAACACCAGCACGCTGCGTCTGACCGGTGTTGGCGTGGGGACGGCGAACATTACGGTGACGGCCAGCGATGGCAAGGGCGGGGAGATCAAGACCGCGTTCCTCGTCCGCGTCGGCAAGCCGAACCTGCCGCCTATCGTTGGGACGATTCCCGCCCAAACGCTGGCCGTCGGCGGCACGCTGGACGTGCCCTATCTCGCTAGCGACCCCGATGGCGACGCCATGACCCAGACGGCCAGTTCGGACACACCGGGTGTGGTCACAGCCAGCGTGACCGCTCCGGGGATCATCCGGCTGGCGGGCGTGAGCGCCGGCACGGCAACGGTGACGCTCACGCTGAATGACGGTATCAACGCGCCGACCCTCACCACCTTCGCGGTGACGGTTGTCGCGGGCAATGCCGCGCCGACGATCAGCCCGCTTGGCCCGCAGACGATGGGCGCTGGCGAGACGCGCGACGTGCCGTATGTCGCCACTGACCCAGATGGCGACGCGCTGAGCGCCTCGGTCTTCTCGGACAACACGAATGTGGTGACAGCGGCGCTGGGACAGCCCAGCCTGATCCGGCTGAGCGCGGTTGGGGCGGGCACGGCAACCGTGACCCTGACTGTGGATGACGGCAAGAACCCGCCTGTGAGCGCCTCGTTCACCGTCTCTGTGGCGGCGGCCAACTTGCCGCCGGCGGTGGAGACGATCTTCCCGCAGACGCTCGGCGCGGGCGACAGCCTGGACGTGCCGTACACGGCAGTTGACCCGGAGGGCGATACGCTGACGGCGACGGTCAGCGTGGACAACCCGACTGTGGCCACGGCGGCGATCTACGCGCCAGGGACGATCAGTCTGACCGGCGTGAGCGCCGGCTCAGCGACGGTGACGCTTTCGGTGACTGATGGCACCCACCCGGCGGTGACTATGCCCTTCACCGCGACGGTGGTGGCGAACGCGCCGCCGAGCGTGGCCCCCCTTGGGACGCAGGTGTTGGGGCCGGGCGAGGCGCGCGATGTGCCTTACACGGCCAGCGACCCCGAAGGCGATCCGCTGACGGCGACGGCAAGCTCAGATAACCCAGGCGTGGTGGCGGCGGCGGTGAACGTGCCCGGCCTGATCACGCTGAACGCGGTGGGCGCGGGCGCGGCAACGGTCACATTGTCGGTGAGCGACGGCGTGAATGCGCCAGTGACGACTTCCTTCGCGGTGACGGTCAGCCAGCCGAACATGCCGCCGAGCGTGGCCCCCCTTGGGACGCAGGTGTTGGGGCCGGGCGAGGCGCGCGATGTGCCTTACACGGCCAGCGACCCTGAAGGCGATCCGCTGACGGCGACGGCAAGCTCAGATAACCCAGGCGTGGTAGCGGCGGCGGTGAACGTGCCCGGCGTGATCACGCTCAACGCAGTGGGCGCGGGCGCGGCGACGGTCACACTGTCAGTGAGCGACGGCGTGAATGCGCCAGTGACGACTTCCTTCGCGGTGACGGTCAGCCAGCCGAACGCCAACCCGGTCATCCAGCCGGTGCCCGACCAGACGGTGAGCGTAGGGGCCAGCCTCAGCGTGCCGGTTAGCGCCTCCGACCCGGACGGCGACACGGTGACGCTCACCGCTGTGTCCGATAACCCTGGCGTGGCGACCGCCTTCGCCGGCGGGCCGGGCGAGGTGATTCTGGGCGGAGTGACGCCGGGCACAGCGACGATCCTGGTGGATGCCAGCGACGGGCGCGGCGGGTTCGCGTCGGTCAGCTTCCTGGTGACGGTGCAGGGCGTGAACAACGCGCCGGTCATCCAGCCGATCCCTGACCAATCGCTGTCGGTGGGCGAGACCATCGCTGTCTCTGTGTCCATCTCCGACCCGGACGGCGATCCGCTGGTGGCCTACGCAGTGGTCCAGAATACCGGCGTCGTCTTCAGCGAGATGCCGGGCACCGACACGATCACGCTGCAGGGCCTGGCGGAGGGCGTCACGGCGGTTGATGTGTACGCCGACGACAACAAGGGCGGCCTGACGACAGCGACCTTCACCGTGACTGTCTCCAGCGCGCCCCCATCGTTCGACCTGATGGCCTATCCGGTCGTGCCACAGATTCCCGACAGCATGGCCGTCTTCTTGAGCCAGCTTTACGGCAGCGCGGTGATCAACTTCGGGACGCAGGCGGGCGTGTTCGCTAAGGTCGGCGATGACGCGATGGACAGCCCGAACTTCATGGCTCCCTTCGCCGTCAGCGGGTACGACCTGGGCAGCTTCGGCAACCTGCAGGCGACCATTGACTTCTACGCGGCAACACCGGTGCGCCCGGCGCTCGATCCGACCATCAACAGCTTCAATGTGGACAGCGTGGCCGCCGGCGATGGCTGGGGCATCGAAGACCTGTCCGGCCCCGCGCCGGGCGGCCCGCCTTGTGACGCGGTCGGCGGTGGAACCCGGCTGTCGTGCGAGTACATGATCGCGCGACCCAGCATCGCTCTGATCAGCTTCAGCGCGCCGAATGTGACCTACCTGCCGGCGGAGCAGTTCCGCAGTGAGCTACAGACGCTGGTCTCCGAGAGCATGAGCAACTATGGCGTGATCCCGGTGCTGGCGACCATCCCGGCAGATGGGAGCCACTCGACCGAGGCGCTCACCGAGTACAACCGGGCCATCGTCGAAGTGGCGTCGGAGTCGGATGTCCCGCTGTGGAACCTGTGGCGGGCGATGCAGGAGCGCGGCATCAGCGATCCGTTCAGTGTGGCCCCGCCGGGCGCGGGCAACCTGACCGACGCGGCGCTGAGCTACGGCTACAACATGCGCAACCTGACGGCGCTCCAGACGCTACAGGCGGTGCGCCAGGCGGTGGGCATCAACTAGCGGTTGTGGCAAATGCCAGCAAGCACCCCCTGGCTGTTGTGCGCCGGGGGGTGTTCCTGTGCGGAGTGAGGGCAGGCGGCGTGCCCCTATCCCCCGGCCCCTTCCTCCAGCCAAGCTAGGGGAAGGGGAGAACCGCCTGCCCAATGTCCCCCCTCTGGCTTTGCTGGAGGGGGGATTGAGGGGGGAGGCGTCCAGAGGGCATTCTCGACCTTCCCCTGGTCATAGGTCATTCGTGGACTCCTGTACGGGCCAAGGTGCGTGGCTTGCCGCTCAGCGTTCGCGCGGAGGCGGCACAATGTGTGGCAGGGTGTCCTCGTTGGCCGCTGCGCCTACTGCGCGCATCGTCTGCGTCGTCTGCTGGCTGGCGAGGGACTCCATCCAACCGGGCAGCAGGCACCAGTAGCCGGGGCCTTCGGTGTGCGGCTGTGGCCGGAAAGACAGCGGGCGCGCCTGCAAAGCGGAGAGGTCCGTCTGGCGTCCATTGACGGACTGGCGGTAGTAGTACAGGCGGAAGACGTGTGCGCCATCTGTCGCGGCAAAGGCGGGTTCCTGGCCCTGGTTGCGCACGTAAGCTCCGGGGCTGACGATCAGGGCCACGTCCAGGTAAGCGGCGTCCAGGGCGAGAGCCTCCGTTGGGAAGATGAAGCAGGTGGCGCGGTCATCGCGCGTCAGGTCGAGCCGCGAGCGGTAGACCGGCAGCACACGCCCGCGCTGCACGAGCGGGAGGTAGCGGCTGGGGAACGATCCGGGGACGAGGGCGACATCGGTGCTCTCGGACTTACGCCATTCGCGGGCCTTATGATAGCCGCCGGCGCTGGCTTCGATGACCTGGTAGATGCGTCCTTCCGCCCAGAACAACGCCCCCACCGGCAGGCGCGCCGCGTCTACCTCTGGGAGACTCTCCAGATACCGCGAGATCGCCGGATCAACCACGTCGCCCACCCCTAAACTTGATCAAAGCGCCGCGTGACGTATACCATATGGTACAACCTGTTTTAACCGTTTTCGTTGCGCACGGCAATCCCGGTCGTTAAGCTAGCAGCGAGCCATGTCGTCATGATTGGGGTAGGGTGAATGCGTAGACTCGTTTGGATGGTGTTCTGGCTGGCCCTTCTCGGCGCGCTGGCAGCGTGCGAGGACTCCGCCTCCATTGGCCAGGGCGACCTGACGATCACAGTAGATGTGGACGGCGAGCGCCTGGTCTACCGCTTCGACCGGGCGGTTTCGGTGGGGCAGTTCCTCAGCGAGATCGGCGTGACGCTGGGCGAATTCGATGAGGTCAACCCGCTGCTGCAAACGCAGGTGCGCGACGGCATGACCATCACCGTGACGCGCGTCGTGCAGCGCCAGGAGTGCGAGAACAGCGACATTCCACCGGGCACCGAGCGCCAGTTCACGCAGAGCCTGCCGCCCGGCGAAGAGCGCATCGCCCAGACCGGCGAGAATGGCGTCGTGCAGGTGTGCTATCGCATCACCGAGAAGGACGGTGTACAGACCAGCCGCGTTGAGGTGAGCCGTATCGTGATCAAGGAGCCGCGCAACGAGATCGTCTACGTGGGCAGCGAACCGCCCGAAACGCTGGTGCCCATTGACGGTGTGCTCACCTTCATCTCCGGCGGGCAGGCCTGGATCATCGAGGGTAATACGGCCAACCTCAACCCGCTCACGCAAGAGGGCACCCTGGACGGGCGCGTATTCGACCTGTCGGCGGACGGGCGGCGGCTGCTCTACACGCGGCGCACGGCGGACACGAGCGATCCTGAGTTTGCCAACGAACTATGGGCGATCCTGGACACGACCGCGCCGTTCCCGCGCGCCGTGCAGCTTGCCCCCTCCGACGTGCGCGATGCCCAGTGGGTGTCCGGCGGGCACGGCGCGGCGTTCAGTTACTCGACGGCCAGCCCCTCTGCGGAGGGCGCGGGCTGGCGGGCCTATAATGACCTTTTCCTGATGCAGATTGACCCGGCAAGCGGCGAGGCGCTGGCCGAGGGCTTTAAGGAGATCGTGTCGGCGAATGCGCTGGGTATCTACGCCTATTGGGGACGGCGCTTCGCCTGGTCGCCAGATGGCGAGCAGGTTGCCTGGGCCAACGCGGACAGCGTGGGCGTGGTCAATGTGGAAACCGGCGAGTTCGAGACGCTGCTGACCTTCCCGGAGTACAGGCCGTTGCTCGAACGGTTCAGCGGCGCGTCGGTGTGGATTCCCACGCTCTCGTGGTCGGAGGACGGCTATCTGGTGACGACGGTGCACGGGCCGCCCTACGCCGACGAAGCGCCGCAGGACAGCATCATCTTCGACATCGCCGTGATCAACCCGGCGACGGGCCTGGAGATCAACCCCTTCCTGGCACGGAGCGGCATCTGGGCCAGCCCAACCTATTCGCCGCTTTCGCAAGGGGCGAATGGCGCGCCGGAATACTCCCTGGCCTACTTCAAGGCGCGCGAGCCGCTCAATAGCCCCGGCGCGCAGTACGACCTGGTGGTCGCCGACCGCGACGGCAGCAATGCGCGCGTCGTCTTCCCTGGCGCTGAGCGGCCCGGCCTGCGCCCGGACCCGGAAGACGGCATCGCCTGGAGTCCTTCCGCGCGGCAAATCGCGCTGATCTACCAGGGTAACCTGTGGGTGATTGACGTGAAGACGGGGCAGGCGTACCAGATCACGAGCGACGGGCAGGCGTCGCGCCCGCGATGGTCCGGGGTGTGATGAGGGCGCGCTGGCTCGTCTTCTGGGCGTGTCTGATCCTGATCGCGGGGAGCGCGGTCGGCGCGTGGGCGGCGTTGCAGGCCCGCGCTGAAGATACGCGCGGCTGGGAGCAGGCAACCGAGACGCTCGACCTGCCGCACCGCCTGCCGCTGGCCGGCGTCAACGTCGAGCTGACACAGTATGCGCCTGGCGACCTCGCCCGCGAGCTGGATCGCATCGTCGCCGCCGGCTTCACCTGGGTGCGCCAGCCGTTCCTGTGGGCGAGCATTGAGCCGGAGCCGGGCGTCTACACCTGGGATGCCTACGACGCGCTGGTGGAAGCCGTTGCCGCGCGCGAGGGACTGGCGCTGGTTGCCGTGCTGGATGGCACGCCGCCCTGGGCGCGCCACGAACTGGCCCCCGATCACCCCTATGCGCCCCCGGCCAGCGTGACCGCCTACGGAGAGTTCGCCGGAGCGGTCGCCGCGCGCTACGCTGACGAGATCGCTTACTACCAGGTGTGGGACGAGCCGAATATCACCTCGCACTGGGGCGGGCTGGACCCGCGTCCGGCCCATTACGTCGCCATGCTGCGCGAGGCGTACACGGCGATCCATGCGGCAGACGCGACGGCGAGTGTCATCGCGGCGGCGCTGGCTCCGACGGTAGAGCGGGGGCCGCATAACCTGAGCGATGTGCTCTACCTGCGCGCGCTCTACGACCTGGGCGGGCGCGATTTCTTCGACGCGGCTGCCGGAAAGCCCTACGGGTTCGACACCGGGCCGGACGACCGGCGCGTGGACGAGAGCGTGCTCAACTTCTCGCGCTTGATCCTGCTGCGCGAGGAGATGGTACGGCGTGGCGACGGCGACAAGCCGCTGTGGGGCAGCAACTTCGGCTGGAACGCGCTGCCCGACGACTGGCGCGGCCCGCCGTCCATCTGGGGCAGCGTCTCCGCAGAGGAGCAGGGGCATTACACGCAAGCCGCCTACGAGCGCGCCCGGCGCGAGTGGCCCTGGGTCGGCGGGCTGATCCTGCAGCACTGGGAGCCGGACGCTCCTGCGGACGACCCGATCCAGGGGTTCGCCGTCGCGCCGCGCATCGCGGACTGGCTGGCCGATGGATTGCGCTTGCGCGACGACGCGCTGATCCCCGGCCAGTACCCGGCGCAGAACGCGCATACGGTCTACTCCGAGAACTGGCGCTTCAGCGAGCTAGGCGCGGATGCGGAACTCCCCGCCGGGACTGACTCCAGCGGCGTGGAAAACCGGATCACCGTCCAGTTCGAGGGCACGGACTTCGCCCTCGCTCTGCGCCGTGACGATTACCTTGCCTACCTGATTGTGACGGTGGACGGGCGTCCGGCCAACGCGCTGCCGCGCAACCGGCAGGGCGAGGCGTTCATCGTGCTCACCTCGCCGGAGCGGACGCCGGAGCTAAGCCTGATCCGCGTGGCGCAGGGACTGGCTGAGGGGCCGCATACGGTCGAGATCGTGCACCGGCCCGCCCAGGGCGATGACCGCTGGCCCATCGCCGGCTTTGCGGTGGCGGTCGCGCCGGATACAGCGAGCACCGACCGGGCGCTGCGGGCGTGTGGCCTCGTCGGCGGGCTGGCGCTGCTGGGGCTGGCGCTCACTGCATGGCGTTTGCCCTGGAGCCAACTCACTGTGCCCACACCGCAGACCTTCCGGCGCTTCCTGGAATGGCTGTTGAGCCTGTTCGTGTCATTTGTGTTGCTGCTAGGCACGCTGGTCACGTGGGGCGAGGCGTTGCCTGCGCTGCTGCGCCGCGACCAACCGGCGCTGGCCGTGACCGTTCTCACGGCGGGGATTGCCGCGCTCTCACCGACGTTCGTGATCACGCTGGCGTCGCTGGTCGCGCTGTTCGTGCTGGTCTACAACCGGCCTCTGCTCGGCCTGATGCTGATCATCTTCTGGTCGGCTTTCTTTCTCTCCACACTCGATCTGCTGTTCAGCGCCTTCACGACTGTCGAGGTGTACCTGGCGCTGACGGTCGCCGTGCTGCTGGCGCGAGGGATGGTGGACTGGGCGCGGCATCGCCAGCAGGGAGAGCTGTTGCGCGTGGCGTGGCGGCCCACGCGGTTGGACTGGCTAGTCCTGGCCTTCGCCGCGCTGGGCCTCGCCTCGCTGAGCTGGTCGGAGTTCCGCACTCCTGCGCTGCGCCAACTGCGCGTGGTCGTGCTGGAACCGGTCCTGTTCTACTTTCTGATCCGTTGGCTGC
>JAGPFT010000026.1 GCA_018056405.1 Anaerolineae bacterium | reverse complement strand
GAGGGACGCTCTGTTGACCTCACCCCCAGCCTCGCTGCGCTCGGCTTGCCCCCTCTCCGTAACGTGTATAGACCGGAGAGGGAACGGACAGGCAGATGAGACTCATTGAGATGGGCAAGGTGATGGCGTGTGGGATAGTAGCCCCACCCCTAAATCCCCTCCCCACGTGGTGGAGAGGGGACTTCATAGCGGCCTGACTCCCCCTCTCCACCACGTGGGGAGGGGGCCGGGGGATGAGGCTAGACGTGAGATGTTCGCCTGTCTTCACGTTCCTCAACACCTGTCCGCCCCTGAACCAGCATGGAGAGGGAGCGGCGAGGCGCGCCAGCGCCAAGCGGGGGTGAGATCAACCAGGGCGCAGCAGAGCAATGCCCCTCCCTGGCAGGGTTTGCACGCCTCATCCCTGGTGTGCGCAGTTGCAGGGCGAAGAAGGGAAGAAGCAAGACATTCAGGCGACCGCCCCGACCAGTCGGTCGGCCAGCGCCGCGAAGTCGTCCGCCGTCCAGAAGGTCTCGCTGCCGGGAGGCCACGCGCCGCGCAGCGCCGTCCGCCAGCGCGCCGGAATGCCCGCCAGCCCGTAAGCTGCGCCGGCCAGCGCCCCAACGACCGCGCCCGCCGAGTCCGCATCGTGGCCCAGGTTGACTACCTGCACCAGCGCTTCCTCAAAGGAGTCGGTGGTCAGCAGGCCCCACAGGGCGCTTTCCAGCGTATGGCGTACCCAGCCGGAGTTGCGCAATTGCTCGCGGCGGCGGCCCGCGGCCAGTTCGATGGTGTCGCGCAGGTCGTCGGGCAAAGGGACGGTTGCCAGCGTCTCGTTGAACGCTTCTGTGGGCGTTGCTCCGCGCAGCAATGAGGCGATCAGGGTGTTGGTGAAGACACAGGCAGCCAGGCAGTCCACGTGTACGTGCGTCACACGGCTCTGCAGTACACTGTCGCGTCGGAGAGCGTCGGGGCTGTCCCAATGGGCCAGCGCCACCGGCCAGCAGCGCATCAGCGAGCCGTTGGGCGCAGACTCCCGGTTTATCTCCTGCGCCGCTTCCGCTGCTGTATCCCAGGACTCGCCGCGCTTCAGCCGCGCCATCACGCGGTAGGTGTGGACGCCGATGTCGTCCGGGCCGGTATCTGCCCAGGCGACGAAGCGCCGTCCCAGATCGGCGGGATCGAGCGGGCGGTGCGCCAGCAGACTCTCGGCCAGGGCCAGGGCCATCTCCGTGTCGTCGGTGAAGCTGCCCGCCGGCAACCGTCCACTCACCATCTCGCGCAGCAGGTTTTGGGGCGGGCGCGGCGCTCTGGCTTCCAGCGGCATCCCCAGCGCGTCGCCAAGGGCCGCGCCGACGGCGCAGCCCCGCGCCCGGTCGAGCAGGGCGGAATCGGGTGTGATTTGGGCGTTCATCCGGTCAATGTCCCTTTCGTACTGGGCACGTCGCCGCGACGTGGATCGAGCGCCACAGCGATGCGCAGCGCGCGTCCCAGCGCCTTGAAGAGCGCTTCGGCCTGGTGATGGTCGTCGCGGCCATAGAGCACGGCGGCGTGCAGGTTCATCCGCGCATTAAAAGCGATTGTCTCCAGGACGTGCGCCACCAGCGACGCCGGCATCTGCCCGATCAGCGGCGCGCTGAAGTCGGCCTGGACGACGGCGTAGGGCCGCCCGCTGAGGTCTACCACGACGCGGGCCAGCGCCTCGTCCATCGGCACGTAGGCGCTGCCCATGCGGGCGATGCCCGTCCGCTCGCCGAGCGCCTGATCGAGGGCGCGGCCCAGGCAGATGGCCACGTCCTCGACGGTGTGATGGGCATCAATGTGCAGGTCGCCGGTGGCCTGCACGGTCAGGTCGAACAGGCCGTGATGGGCCACATGATGCAGCAGATGGTCGAAGAAGCCAACGCCCGTCTCAACCTGCGCCGCGCCCGTCCCGTCGAGGGCCAGGGTCAGCGCGATCTGCGTCTCGTTGGTGCGGCGGGTGATGGTGGCGGTGCGTTCGGTCATCAGGGTCTCCGTCCTTTCGCCGTAGAGGTATGCCCCTGCTGCCCCCTGGTTTACCTCACCCCCGGCCTCGCTGCGCTCGGCCTGCCCCCTCTCCATCCATGGAGAGGGGGCTGTCGAGGCGCGTCAGCGCCGAGACGGGGGTGAGGTAAACCCTCAGACTTCCGAAGTCTCCCCTATCGCGCACAGGGCGGCGAGCAGCGCATCGGTCTGCGCAGGCGTCCCCGCCTTCAGACTTCCGAAGTTTCCAAAACTTCGGAAGTCTTGCCTATCGCGCGCAGGGCGGCGAGCAGCGCATCGGTCTGCGCAGGCGTCCCCGCGCTGATGCGCACGTGATCGCGCAGGCGCGGCGTATCATAGTGGCGGATGAGAATGCCGTGTTCCTCGGCCAGCCGCCGCCGCAACTGCCCCGCGTCCAGGCCCGTCACCCGGCAGAGCACGAAATTGCCCCGGCTGGGGTAGGGATGCAGATACGGGATGGTCGCCAGTTCGCGCTCCAGCCGCTCGCGCTCGGCGATCAACCGCTCGACGTTGGCCCGCAGAGTGGGCAGGTCGGCCAACGAGGCCCGCGCCGCCGCGTCCGCCGCTACGTTCACATTATACGGCTGCTTGATCTTCCACAGGTGGGCGATGATCTCCTGCGGGAATACCCCATAGCCGACGCGCAGCCCGGCCAGGCCGGCCCACTTGCTGAAGGTGCGCAGCACGATCAGGTTGGGCGTCCCCGGCACGCGCGGAGCCAGGCTCTGCGCCCCGCTGAACTCGAGGTACGCTTCGTCCAGCACGACGACCAGCGGCAGATCGAGCAGGCGCTCGATTGTCTGCGGCGCGATCAGGCCGCCATCGGGGTTATTGGGCGAGCACAGGAAGAGCAGCCTGGCCCCGGACTCGCGCGCCGCCGCCTCGATCCTCTCCACGTCCAGCGAGAAGTCGGCGCGGCGCGGCACGTCTACCACGCGGGCGAAGGCCAGCGGCGCGTCGAAGGCGTACATGCTGAAGGTCGGCGGTGCGTTGATCACCGTGTCGCCCGGCTCGATGAACAGCTCCAGGATGAGCGCGATCAGCTCGTCCGCGCCTGCCCCGGCCAGGATGTGCTCGGCGCTCACGCCTACGTAGTCGCTGAGCAGGGTGCGCAGGGCGCGCGCCTCCGGATCGGGGTAGATGTGCGCCGTGCTCAGTGAAGCCAACGCCTGCTGCGCGCGCGGCGACGGGCCGTAGGGGTTCTCGTTAGCGTCGAGCTTGATCAGCCGCTCCGCCGGGATGCCCAACTGTGCCGCGAACACTTCCAGCGAGGCCGTCGGCGTGTAGGGCTGCATGGCGGCGATGTCGGCGCGGACGCGCACCTTGCCTTCTACGCGAGAAGGTACAACCTCGGTCATGTCATCTCATCCTGTTCGGCGCAGGCGCTGGCCGGTTCACCTCACCCCCACTCGGCGCTCACGCGCCTCGCCACCCCCTCTCCGTTTACGGAGAGGGGGAAAGGCCGAGCGCAGCGAGGCCAGGGGGTGAGGTTAAGCGAAAAGCTGCCCCTGACCACAAACCAACCTTGTCGCCTCTACCGCCCGAAGCGCGCTTCGGCGGCGGCAGCGTGGGCGGTCAGCGCCTCGGCGCGAGCCAGCACCGCCGCCACTTCGCTCAACTCGGACGCCGCCCGCGCCTCCAGACCCACCAGACTGGTGATCTTGACGAAATCCAGCACGTTCAGCGGCGAGGCGAAGCGCGCTGTGCCGCCGGTGGGCATGACGTGCGACGGCCCGGCCACGTAGTCGCCCAGCACCTCGAACGAGGTCTCGCCCAGGAAGACGCCGCCCGCGTTGCGCACATGCCCGGCCCAGTCCCAGGGGTTGGCGACCAGCAGGCACAGGTGCTCGGCGGCGTAATCGTTGGCGACGGCGAACGCCTCGTCGAGGTCGCGCACGATCACCGCGCCGCTGCGCCCGGCCAGCGATTGGGCGATGATCTCCGCCCGGCTGAGCATGGGCACGCGCCGCTCGACCTCGGCGGCGACCGCTTCGGCCAGGGCGCGGCTCGGCGTGACCAGGATGGCCGAGGCCAGGGCGTCATGCTCGGCCTGCGCCAGCAAGTCGGCGGCGGCCAGGACGGGGTTGGCGCGCTCGTCGGCGATGATCATCGTCTCGGTCGGCCCCGGCAGGCCATCAATGCCCACGTCGCCGTAGACCTGCTGCTTGGCCAGGGTGACGAACAGATTGCCCGGCCCGACGATCTTGGCCACGCGCGGCACGCTCTCGGTGCCATAGGCCAGCGCCGCAATCGCCTGCGCTCCGCCGACGCGCACCACCTTCGTCAGCCCGCAGACCGCCGCCGCCGCCAGGATCACCGGTGGCACCGCGCCCGTCCCGCGACCGGGCGGCGTGGTGACGACGATCTCGCGCACACCGGCCACCTGCGCGGGGATGGCGCTCATCAGCAGCGACGAGGGCAGCGGGGCCGTCCCGCCCGCCACGTAGACGCCGACCGAGTCCACCGGGCGGATGAGTTGCCCCAGCGACCCTTCGCGCGTGGCGTCCACCCAGCCGGTGACGGGCTGCTTCTCGTGGAAGCGGCGGATGCGTTCGGCGGCATAGCGCAGCGCGTCGGCGACTTCGGCGGAGATGGCGTCGAGCGCCGCGGCGATCTCGTCTTCTGGCACGGCCAGCGCGTCGGTCTGCGCCCCGTCAATGCGCGCGTTCCAGTCGCGCAGGGCGGCGTCGCCGCGCTCGCGCACGCTGCGGATGATGCGCCGCACGGCTTCGTCGGGCGTCAGCGGCTCGCCGAACAGCTTGTGCAGGCTCTCGCTCAGCCAGGGGGGAACGTTCACGTCGCGCAGCGAGTCGCGGCGCAGGATCGTCGTGCGGGCCTCACTCAGGTCGTCGTAGATGCGCAGCGTGCTCATTGGGATGCGTCCTCTCCTTTCAGGGTCCACGAACAACTTGTGGCGAGGGAAGTTTAGGGATGCTCGCTAGAGGCCTCCCCCCTCAATCCCCCCTCCAGCCGAGCTAGAGGGGGGACGATTGGGTAGGCGATTCTCCCTTTCCCCTAGCTTTGCTGGGGGAAGGGAGCGGGGGATAGGGGCGTTCTGGCGATTGCCCAACAACTTGCTCGTGTACCCCCCCGTTCAGGGCAGATAGCAGGCGCTGGTAGCGCTCCGGCGCTTCCTCGAAGATATAGGTCACCGGCGTGACGACCACGCCGCTGCCACCGATGGCGCGAATCTGGCGAATAGCCTCGTACAGCTTATGGGCGTGCGCCACGATGTTGATCGCCCACCACTGCCCGACTTCCTGGCGGGTGATCATCGGCGCAATGGTCGGCCCCTGCAAGCCGCCCAGGTCGGGCTGGCTGAACACGCGCGCGGCCACATCGCCCATTGAAGCGCCGCGCATATTGGCAAAGATCATGTACTGGCCACGCGCGCGCAGGTGCGCCTCGATGAATTCTAGCATCTGCCGGGTGGCGGCCAGCACGCCGGAGCGCGCTGCCAACGTCGCCCGGTTGCCGATCAAGGTCGCCTGCGAGCGGACGATGAGGCCGTCGTCGAGGGCGCGCAGGCGATTCTCGTGCAGGGTGGTGCCCGTGCTGGAGATGTCGGCGATGAAGTCGGCGTAGCCGACGATGGGCGCGGATTCCAGTGCCCCGTCCGCGCTGACGACGCGCACGTTGGACACGCCATGCGCGGCCAGGAAGCGGCTGACACTCTGCGGGTATTTGGTGGCGACGCGCAACTCGCGGCCCGCGCTTCGCCGGGCCAGATCGGCGACGGTCGTCACGCCCTCCCACTCCTCTGGTACGGCCAGCACCAACTGGCATTCGCCGTAACCAAGCGCCTCGTGCACCACGATCACCTCCTGTGCCCCCTCGCCGAACGCCTCGAAGAGCGTGTCATAGCCGGTGATGCCCAGGTCTACGTCGCCGGCGGCCACGCTGAGCGGGATGTCACGGGCGCGCTGGAAGAGCACCAGCACCCCCGGCAGGGCGGGCAGCGTCGCTGTGTACTGGCGCGGGTTGGGCTTGTGCACGCGCAGCCCACATTCGGCCAGGAAGTCGAGCGTCTCGCCTTCCATGCGACCTTTGCTGGGCAGGGCGATGCGAATCTGTTCGGACATAGGGGAGTCTCCGGGGCCGCTGGCCCTCTGCACACGGGCAAACAAAAAGCGCCCCCCGGCGGACCGGGAGGCGCTCAGTGATCTCCTGCGTCTGTCACACGCTCAGACGCACCGCATCCACGCGCCAGCGGACCGCCGGTGAAGGGGTCTGATGATGGTGCGCGTGAACGTGAGTCTGCGGTGCGATCATGCGGCAGAGTATAGCGGCAGCGGCGGCGGATGTCAATGATTTTTCCGCTGGTTTACCTCACCCCCGCTCGGCGCTGGCGCGCCTCGCCGCCCCCTCTCCATTCGAATGGAGAGGGGGCAAGCCGAGCGCAGCGAGGCTGGGGGGTGAGGTAAACCGGGGCGCAGCAGAGCAGCGCCCCGCCCTGACAGGTTTTGCACACACCGACGCCGCCCGCTGACTGTATGAACCTGGGGCGGGTTCGAGTAGAATAGAAAGCCGCCTGCTGGAGCGCGAAGATCGCACGAGGAGCGCCTATGCTCGCCAAACGGATCATTCCCTGCCTGGACGTGCACGCCGGGCGCGTCGTCAAGGGCATCAACTTCGTCAACCTGCGCGACGCCGGCGATCCGGTCGAGCAGGCGCTGATCTACGACCGGGAAGGCGCGGATGAACTGGTTTTCCTGGACATCACCGCCACGCACGAGGGCCGCGAGACGATGCTCGATGTCGTGCGGCGCGTGGCCGATGCCGTGTTCATCCCCTTCTGCGTGGGCGGCGGGCTGCGCACCGTCGCCGACATGCGCGCCACCCTGCTGGCCGGAGCCGACAAGATCGCCATCAACAGCGCCGCCGTGCGCACGCCCGACGTGATCAGCGAGGGCGCGTTGCGCTTCGGGGCGCAGTGCGTCGTCGTCGCCATTGACGCGCGCTGGAACGGGGATTTCTACGAAGTCTACGTCAGCGGCGGGCGGACGCCGACCGGCCTCGATGCGGTCGCCTGGGCAGCGGAAGTCGAGCGGCGCGGCGCGGGTGAGATTCTGCTGACCAGCATGGACCGCGACGGCACGCAGGACGGCTACGAGATCGCCCTGACGCGCGCCATCAGCGACGCAGTGAGCATCCCGGTCATCGCATCGGGCGGCGCGGGCGCGCTGGAGCACTTCCGTGCGGCGCTGATTGAGGGCGGCGCGGACGCGGCCCTGGCCGCCAGCCTGTTCCACTACCGGCAACTCAGCGTGAGCCAGGTCAAGGCGTATCTGCGCGAGCAGGGCGTGGCCGTGCGCATCGTGGAGGCGGACGACGATGAACCTTGAGACCGTGATCGCCCGACTGCGCTGGACCTCTGACGGGCTGATCCCGGCGGTTGTCCAGGACGCGCACAGCGAGCAGGTGTTGATGGTCGCCTGGATGAACGCCGACGCCCTGCGCCGGACGGTGCAGACGGGCGAGACCCACTTCTGGAGCCGCAGCCGGGGCGAACTCTGGCACAAGGGCGCGACCAGCGGCCACACTCAGCGCGTGACGGGCATCTGGGTGGACTGCGACGCTGATGTGCTGCTCGTGCGCGTGCAACCCGCCGGCCCGGCCTGTCACACCGGCGCGGTGAGTTGTTTCTTTCGCACCCTGGAGGCGCTAGGTGAGTGACATTCTCTCTCATGTGTTCGGGACGATCACCGACCGCCAGGCCCACCCCCGGCCCGGCTCCTACACCAACCAGTTGTTCAGCGCGGGCGAAGATGAGATCGTCAAGAAGATCGGTGAGGAAGCCGTTGAGGTCATCCTGGCCGCCAAAGGCCAGGGCGACGAGCGCGTGATCAGCGAGCTGGCCGATCTGACCTACCACTGCCTGGTGCTGCTCGCCCAGCGCGGCCTGACGCCCGGCGATGTCGCCGCCGAGTTGGAGCGCCGTCACCGCCCGTGAGTGCCGAGCGGGGGTGAGATTCGCAGGGGCGTATCGCAATACGCCCCTACGGGAGCATTTTGCCGTCAGCAACGACGCGAGAGCACCCTTGAGAAACCCCCCGGCGCAGACGAGCCTCTCTACGGCGCGACAGTCACCGTCACCCGCTCGGACTCGGCGCGGTTATCCGCCGCGTCGTAGGCGACCGCCCAGAAAGTGTGCTCGCCCGGCTCGCCGAGCATCCAACGCACCGTGTACGGCCATTCCTCGCTGGTGGCGATGAGTTCACCGTCCCTGTAAAACTCCACGTAGGCCATCTGCACGTTGTCGTCCGGCTCAGCCCGCAGCGGCACGTAGAGGTCATCGCCCATCGTGTAATGGCTCTCCGGCGCTGGCTCGATCAGGGCCACCTGGGGAGGCTGATTGTCCACCGTCACCGAAACGTAAGCCCGTTCCAGGCTGTTGTCCGCGCGCACCATTGTCAGGCGCAGCGTGTACACCGCGCCGTCGCTGAGTCCAGTCGTGTCCCAGGTACCCAGGGCGATGTCGCGCCCAGGCGTCGTCTGCTCCTCGCCAAGCTGCAACCAGACATCCGGCTGCGGCCCGGCCCCGTAGTCGAGGCGGAAGTAGGCGAAGCCGTCATCGCTGACATTGCCGCGCACCTCGACGACGCCGGCCACGCGCGCCAGGAACGGTGGTGAGACGATGGCTACCGGACTGGAGGGTGAGGCCGTGTCCACCGGGTCGTACTCGGTTGGCGGGAAGCGCTGCCCCGTCTCGCGCGCCCAGGCGCGCGTCTCCTGCGGATAGCCGAAGTAGACCACATCCTCGACGCAGCCCGCCGGAGAGGAAGCGTTCGCCAGCAAACCCGTGCACACGTTGACGCGGTAGTTGTTCCAGTAGGTGTCCGCCTGGGTGGGCTGCGTGTCAATGCCGCGCTGCGGGTCCACGTAGAATAGCTCGCGCGTCTGCGGGCAATAGCGCGTCGGCAGCAGGCCGGAGACCTCACACACCACGCGCTCGACGACAGTGGGCGGGCGCTCCCATTCGCGGGGAGGCAGGGCGTCGCGCGCGTGCAGGTATTCCATGATCGCGTACCAGATGGGGGCCGCGCCGGTTGTGCCGGTCACGTCAGTCATGCCGTGATTGTTGTTGTTGCCGACCCACACGCCGGTCACGATCTGCGGCGTGTAGCCGACCGTCCAGCTATCGCGGTTGTCGTTGGTCGTGCCGGTCTTGACGGCGGCGGGCCGCGACAGTTCCAGCGGCGCGCCGCGCCCAAAAGCCGGCGCGCGTGCCGCGCTGTCGGCCAGGATGTCGGTCATGATGTAGGCCAGGGCCGGCTCCAGGATCAGGCGGCGCTGGTAGGTGTGCGTCTCCTCGCCATACTGCCACAGCACGCGCCCGTCGGCATCCTCGATGCGCAGCACGGCCACCGGGTTGAGCGTGCGGAAACCGGGGATGCTCTGGTCTTTGTGCACTGGCATCCCCACCATCATGCCGCCATTGTTGAACACGCTGAAGGCGTAGGTCAGGTCGAGCAGCGACACTTCGCCGCTGCCCAGCGCCAGGGCCAGGCCGTAGCCATCGGCCTGGTTGAGCGAGTTGATGCCCAGGCGGTGCGCCGTGCGAATCACCGGGCCGAGGCCGATCAGGTTGACAAGCTGCACCGGCGGCACGTTATACGAGTTGGCCAGCGCCGCGCGCACGCTGACCGGGCCGTGATACTGGCGGTCAATGTTCACCGGCGTGTAGGGTCGCCCGCCGTTGTCGAACTCGATGGGCACGTCGTAGGTCATCGTCGCGGCGGTGATGCCGTTGGGGTAGCCGGGCAGCGCCCCTTGCAGAAAGGCGGCGGTGTAGACAATCGGCTTGAAGGCCGACCCCGGCTGGCGCTGGGCCAGCGCCGTGTTGTAGCTGCCCTGGATGCCCTCGTCCCAGAAGTCCACGCTGCCGACCATCGCCAGGATTTCGCCCGTCTCGGCACGCAGGACGACAGCAGCGGCGTTGGTCACTTCGCGCTCGACGCCGCTCATCTCGGCGGGCAGCGGCGGCAGATACGCGGCAGCGGTGCACGGCGTCCCGGCGCTGGTGTTGGGCGTCGCAGTCGGGTCGTTTCCGTCCAGGCGCGTCACCTGAGCGCGGGCGGCGCACTCCGCCTGAAGCTGCAAGTCCAGATCGAGCGTGGTGTAGACGCGCAGCCCGCCGCGCGTGACCAGGCGCGCCCCATCCAGGCCCAGGTCGTTGAGGATGGTCTCGGCTTCGGCCCGCGCGTAGGTGGAAAAGTGGGGGGCGACGATGCTATAGCGTTCGGCGAAGGGCCGCACGATGAGTGGCTCCTGCATGGCGGCGTCGGCCTGTTCCTGGCTGATATAGCCCTGGGCGACCATCGTTTGCAGCACAATCTCCTGGCGCAGCTTGGCCGCCTGGGGGTTGTCAATCGGGTTTTGCAGCGGGTACTGAGGGATGGCGGCCAGCATCGCCGCCTCGGCCAGGGTCAGATCGCGGGCGGGCTTGCTGAAATACTGCTGCGCCGCCGCCTCAATGCCGTAGGCCCAGCCGCCGTAAAAGTTGGTGTTGACGTACCATTCAAGAATCTGCGCCTTGCTGTACAGGCGCGAGATTTCGGTCGCCAGGATGACTTCCTTGACCTTGCGGTCGTAGCTGATGGTGCGGCGCTCGGCTTCGTCCAGCAGCACGTTGCGCACAAGCTGCTGGGTGATCGTGCTGCCGCCCTGGAGCTGCCCGCCGGTCAGGTTGCTCCACAGGGCGCGGGCCATGCCGCGCAGGTCGAAGCCGGGGTTGGCGTAGAACGAGGCATCCTCGATGGCGACTGTCGCGTCCAGGAAGTACTGCGGAATCTGCCCCACCGAGAGCCAACGGCGGTCGCCGCCGGTGGGGTCTATCACTTCGTAGAGCACCGCGCTGCCCGACCGGTCATAGAAGACGCTGGTCAGGAAGGCTTCTTCCTCGGCGGCGGTGATGCGCTCGGCGGGAGGAAGCTGGCGGGCGTAGTGGGCGTAGATGGCGACGAAGGCCGCCGCAGTCCCGGCGGTGAGGACGACCAACAGCACCGCCAGGACCACCGCCCCGGCGATGGCCCAGCGCAGCAAGCGCGGAGCCGTCAGCCCCTGGTCGCGGCGGCGACGGCGGCGCTGGCGGGCGAGACGGGCGGTGTGCAGGCTAGACATGGCTTGCTCTTCGCAACGCGGCAGATTGTGTTACACTGGGTACGGTGATGTTCCAGCCGGTGCGCGGTATCTTAGCACGGCCCGGATCGGCCTGGCAAATGGGGGGCGCCGACGGGTGTGTGCAAAGGTTGTCAGTGATATGTGTGACGCTGGCAGTAGCCTCACCCCCAGCCTCGCTACGCTCGGCGTGCCAGCGCCGAGCAGGGGTGAGGCTAAGGAGCGCGACCCTGTTGCCTGACAGGTTTTGCACGCACCCCCTTCGATCCGCTGTTCACACGAAATGCACTGAAGGTGGTTGCCAGTGAACCCTTACGATCAGTGGCATGTAGCCATTGTTGATGATGATGAAACCCTGGCCGATCTGATCCGCGAAGGATTGGAGATGGAGGGCTACCAGGCGCTCACTTTTGCCGACGCTGCCACTTTCCTGCAATACATTCGGCAGCACGGGCTGCCGCATCTGGCCCTGATTGACCTCAGTCTGCCCGATATGGACGGCTTCACGCTGAGCAGCCGGCTCAAGGCGTTGGGCGACGTGCCGATCATCTTCATCTCCGAGCGCAAAGAGGTTGACACCGTTGTTAAAGGATTGCGGCAGTACGCCGAGGACTACGTGCGCAAGCCGTTCGACATGCGCGAGCTGACCGCGCGCATCTACCGCGTCCTCAGCCGCATCCCCAGCCTGCCCGAACCGCAGAGCCGCATCACACGTATTGACGACTGGCTGGCGGTGGACTTTGGTCAAAGTCTGCTCTATGCGGGCAAGCGTACCCTTCCCTTGACGCCTATTGAGGCCAACATCCTGCACATTCTGCTGCGCAGCGCCGAGCAGCCGGTGCCGGCGCGCGTGCTGCTGAGCCGCGTGTGGCCAGGGCAGAACGTCTATGAGGATACGCTGCGCGTGCACATGCACCGGCTGCGCTGTAAAGTGGAGCCGAACCCACGCCGCCCCCAGTACATCCTGACCGCACGCGGGGTGGGCTACTGCTTCACGTTCGCCAAGCGCGCCCATACGTCCGCACGCGCACCTTCTGAAGAACCATCTGCGAAACCCGCTGGTTAGAGCGTGGGATGCACTTTCACCCTCTATCCCAGGGCGAGCGTATCAAAATCTACCGCGCATCAGCCCGTTGATCTCACCACCCCTCGCGCACCAGTGCGGCGACAACCCGCGCGCCGATCAGCACCGAGACCAGCGGCGGCCAGATCAGCCCGAAGACGGTCAGCCCGCCGAAGAGCAGGTCGCTTTGCAGACTGCTCGCGCCGTCCCCCGGCAAATGGTAGCCCGCCCACCCCGCCGCCAGAAAGGGCACAATCACCACCAGCCAGGCAGCGAGATTGGGGCGGCGCGGCGGCGTCGCAGCATCCAGCAGCGAGGCCGGGCCGCGTTGCACGGCGCTGGCGTAGAGCAGGGCCACCAGGAATCCGCCTAGCGCAATCACAATGCCGATGGCCGCTCCGTCAATGGCGTCGCGCTCCGCACTCAGGGTCAAGGCCACCGCCAGCCCGCCGCCTGCCAGCGCCCACTCTGGCGCAGTGAGCCGCCACTCCTGAACGCGGCGTGGGCTGCCGGGCGGCAGAACGGCGTGCAGCACGCCGCACGCGACGAGCAGGATGGCCAACGCCGCCAGCGCTTCGCCGGAGCGCGCGGCGGGCACCGGCTCGTCGGCTACGAGCGGGAACCAGCGCACCCACACGCCCCAGACCAGTCCGCCCGCCAGGGCGATGAGAAAGTCGAGCGGGCCGGTCGCGCGCCCCCTGGCCAGCACTCGAAACGCGCCGAACGCCGCCACAAACGCCAATGGCTGCGCGCCGAGCGGTCGTCCAAGCAGGCTGAGCGGCAGATCGCGCGCCGTGACGCCGCTGATCAGTGTGGCGTTGAGCAGCCCGTACAGCCCGGCTACGAGCAGCAGTCCTAGCGGCTCGTGCACGCCGAACCGCGCGATCAAGTCGAGCGAGGCCGCCGCCAGCGCCAGGTAGAGCGCCGCGAGACCCAGCCAGTCGAGCGCGCCGAAGCGAGTCGGCGTCTGCCAGATGACCCACTCGGAGCAGACGAGCAGCAGTGCCGCGAAGCTGACTCGCGCGCCCCAGGCTGCTCCCCGCTCGCGTATGCTGTCCTGCATAGCCCCTCCTCTCGCCGCTCTCCATCATAGCATACTCGCCGTCGGCAGACTTCGGGAGTCCGCGAGGCTTCCGAAGTCTTCTCCCAGGGCAATCGCATCAAAATCCGCCGCGCGTCAGCCTGCTCGTAGGGGCGTATGGCGATACGCCCCTACGGACCTCACCCCTGCTCGGCGCTAACGCGCCTCGCCTCCCCTCTCCATCACGGAGAGGGGGCAAGCCGAGCGCAGCGAGGCTGGGGGTGAGGCTGTTCGTCCGTGCCAAGCGAGTCACTGGCAACCTCTTCGCGCCCGCGCGAGGGTGCACGAACAACCTGTTGCTAGGGGAAGTTCAGAAATGCCCGCTGAACACCTCCCCCCTCAATCCCCCCCTCTAGCTTCGCTGGAGGGGGGGACTTTGATCGCCGGTTGGGGCGTTTTCCCCCTCTCTGGCTTTGCCGGGGAGGGGGCCAGGGGGAGGGGCATTCTGGCGATTGCCCAACAACT
>JAGPFT010000488.1 GCA_018056405.1 Anaerolineae bacterium | reverse complement strand
GTGCTGGAGGACATGCAGCGGTTGCTAAGCAATGGGGAGGGTGAGCAGCCATGAGCGGGGCCGGCGTGCTGACGCCCTGGCTGGCCTCTGCCGGCCTGTGGGACGTGCTGCGCCAGGGCTGGGCAACGCTGTTGCTCAACCTGGACAAGCTGCTGCTCGCCCCGCTGGAATACCCGCTGCTGGCGCGCAGCATGGAGGCGGCCATCGTCGTCGGCATCGTCAGCGGCGTGCTGGGCACCTTCGTCGTCGTGCGCGGCATGGCCTTCTTCGGCGACGCCCTGTCCCACGCCATCCTACCCGGCGTGGCCTTTGTCTACCAGCGCGCCAACGGCAAGACCGACGATCTGTTCTGGGGCGGGCTGGTGGCGGGCCTGCTCAGCGCGCTGGGCATCGGTTACCTGACCCGCCACGAGAAGATCAAGGAAGATACGGCCATCGGCGTCGTCTTCGCGGCTATGTTTGCCCTGGGCATCGCCATGATCTCGCGCATTGACAACTACGCCGGCGACCTGACGCACATCCTCTTCGGGCAAATCCTCGGCGTGTCGCCCGGCGACCTGCGCCTGATCGTCATCTTCGGCGCGCTGGTGCTGGGCGTGGTGGCCCTGTTCTTCAAGGAGTTCATGATCATCTCCTTCGACCCCACGCTGGCCCAGACGCTGCGTCTGCCAGCCGAGCGGCTGCGCCTGTTGCTGCTGGCGCTGATCGCGGTGACCATCGTCGTCTCGCTGCAAACGGTCGGCATTGCGCTGATGGTGGCGCTGCTGGTCACGCCCGCCGCGACCGCCCAGTTGATGAGCAAGCGCCTGCTGCCGATGATGTTCCTGGCGGCCTTGATCGGCGCGGCGTCGAGCATCATCGGCTTTTACCTGTCCTACCACCAGGATGTGGCCACCGGCCCGGCGATTGTGCTCACAGCGACGGCGCTCTTCGTCTTCGTCTTCGCCGAGCAGCAGATCGGCGGGGCCATCGGGCAGGTGCTCCCCCGGCTGCGCGCAAGACCCGTCCGCCGGTAGGGGCGCTGCTCTGCTGCGCCCTGGCTTTACCTCACCCCCAGCCTCGCTGTGCTCGGCTTGCCCCCTCTCCGTTGACGGAGAGGGGGCGGCGAGGCCCCTGTCAGTAGGCCGAGCGGGGGTGAGGTCAATCGCCGCTCGCCCGGTAATATCGCCCGCGAAAAGGTGGCATAATAGGCAGAGCGCCACGCGAGGAAGCGCAACGCGGCCTCGCCCGCTGCGTATACCCTAGCAGAACGCTGCCAGGCAGCCTGCGCCCCGGCCCTCCTGGGCCGGAAAAGGAGCCAGAACGATGGACTTTGGACGCGCCCTTAGCTTCCCCTTCGACGACGAAGAATGGCCGGTGAAGGTCATCCTCGGCACGCTGCTGTCGCTCGTGCCGTTCTTTGCCCAGGGCTACCAGGTGCGCGTGGCGCGGGGCGTGGTGCGGGGCGAGAAGCACCCGCTGCCGGCCAGTCAGCGGCTGGGCGAGGTCTTCGTGGACGGGGTGGTGCTGGCTGCCGCCACCTTCGTCTACTTCCTGCCTCTGGTGCTGATCGGCTGTCTGATCGCGTTGCCGGCCCTCCTGACCGATGGCAGCGCGCTAAGCGGGCTGATGGTCCCCTGCGTGAGCTGCGGCGTCGTGCTGGCGGCGCTGCTCTACGCCATCCCGGCGCTGATGCTCACCTATATGGGCATGATCCGCTACGCAGAGACCGGCAATTTCTCGGAGTATTTCCACATCGGCGCGCTGATCCGCGACACGCGCCAGAACGCGAGCTTGCTGGTGGTGCTGGTGATGTACGTCTTCTTGTTCGGTTTGCTGGCTGCGCTGGTCGCGCCGTTCGTGGCCGTGCTCATCGTGGGCGTGCCGCTGGTCAACTTCTACTTTCATGTGGCGTCGGGGCACCTGATCGGCCAGACCGGGCGTATGATCCTGCTGGAGCACTGAGAGTGACGGTGGTTGGTGGTTGGTCGAACACAGCCCAACCGGAGCTGCCTTCACCAATAACCAAAAACCGACAGCCTCGACAATGTCACATTTGACCCCCATCCCCAGCCCTTCCCCCGCAAGCGAGGGAAGGGAGAAAGGCTTGCTCTTGAAGTCCCTCTCCACAGGCGGGGAGGGATTTAGGGAGGGGTTAGAACCCACGTCTAATGGAGAACGCAATCAAAGGTGGCCGGAGGTAGGGGCGCTGCTCGCTGCGCCCGGTAGGGGCGTATTGCCATACGCCCCTACGAAAACCATGCCATTTCTGATTGTCTCATCCATAATCTGACATTGCCAAGCAACCAATAACCACTCTTCCGCACGTCAGATACGGTGAGGAGAGAACGATGCGCGACACGGGGCGCATTCTGGCCACGACGATCATCTGGGTCACCCTGCTGATCCTGCTGTTCGGGCTGCTGACTACGCCGGTGGGGGCCATCGCCAACGCCAACAGTGCCGCCGTCGTGGGCATCGTCATCGTGCTGGGGCTGATGGCGGCGATGATGATGGTGGTTGTGTGGCAGGGTGGGATCATGCCCCACCGAAGCGACGCCGACAATCGCGCCTTGCGCGGCAAGCGCAAGCGCCTGCAAGGGGATCGCGTCGCCCGCCTGCTGGACGAACTCAGCGACGAAGAGATTTACGACTTGGAGGCACTGCTGCTGCACGAGGCCCGCGCCGGGCGCGAGTCCGCTGCGCGCCGGGGCAACGAGTAGCCAGGACAGCGAATCGCCATGCCGCACATCATTGACGAAGCCGAAGCTACCCTGCACGAGCGGGGATTCAAGGTCACGCCGCAGCGCACGCTGCTGCTGCAAGTGCTGGCGGCGCAGGGGTCGTACCTGGACGCGGAAGAAATCTACGCGCTGGCCCACGCCCAGGACGCCAGCATCAGCCTGGCGACAGTCTACCGGACGCTGAACCTGTACACCGAGTTGGGACTGGTGGATCGCCGCTACGTGGAGCCGGAGCATCGCCGCGAGGTGTATCGCCTGGCCGACGGCCCGGAGCAGCACTACCTGACCTGTCTGCGCTGCGGGACGCGCGTGCTGATCGCCACCGACCTGCTCAACGACATGGCCCGCGAACTGGTGCGCCGTAAGGGAGTCAGCGTGACC
>JAGPFT010000025.1 GCA_018056405.1 Anaerolineae bacterium | reverse complement strand
GCCGTTCACCGGCACGTCCTACGCCCTGATCGCCGTTGAGCGGGCGGGCATCCAGGCCTACGAAGTGGTGAAGATCGAGGGGTCTACCTTCGTCTACACGCTGCCAATCACCGAGGATCACCTGCCTACGATCCACATCTCGGTGGCGCTGATGAAGGGCACTGACGCCGAGACGCCCAACCCGTCCTACCGCACGGGCGGCATCGCCCTCAGCGTCGAGCCGGTCAGCCGCCGCCTGGAAGTGACCATCACGCCGTCGGCGACGCGGGCACAGCCGGGCGACACCGTGACGCTGGATATCAAAGCAGTGGATGCGCGCGGCGAGCCGGTCAGCGCCGAAGTCGGCGTGACCGTCACCGACCTGGCCATCCTCTCGCTGATGCCGCCCAATAGCCCTACGCTGGAAGAGCAGTTCTACGGCTACCAGAGCGATTATGTCTATACAGAAGTCGCCCTGCGCGCCCTGCTCGACGTGCTGACCGATGAGATGATAGAAGATCAGGCCAAGCGCGAGGCCGGCTTGGCCCCAATAGCGGCCATGCCCACTGCCACCGCAGAGATGGCCGATGGTCTGGTATTCGAAGCCGCAGAGGCCGCAGGCGCTGCGCCGGAACCCGTGACCGTGCGCCAGGACTTCCAGCAGACGCCGCTGTGGGCACCGCGCGTCGTTACCGATGCGACGGGCCGGGCGAGCCTGACCCTCACCCTGCCCGACAACCTGACCACCTGGCGGGTGGACGCGCGCAGCCTGACCGTTGACACGCGCGTCGGCGAAGCGATCTCCGAGGTGATGAGCACGCTGCCGCTGCTGGTGCGCCCGGTGACGCCGCGCTTCTTCGTCGTCGGCGACCGCGTGGCCCTGGCCGCCGTGATCAACAACAACACCGACATCGCCCAGACCGTCCAGGCGACGCTGCAAGCGAGCGGCGTGACCTTCGAGAGCAACGCGGCGCAGACGGTCAGCGTCGAGGCCGGAGCGCGGGCGCGCGTCGAATGGTGGGTGACGGTCGAGGATGTGCCATACGTTGACCTGACCTTCATCGCCATCGGCGAGCGGGGCCAGGATGCGGCCAAGCCCATGCTGGCTACCGGGCCGGAGGGCACCATCCCCGTCTACCGCTACACCGCGCCGGATACGGTCGGCACGGGGGGGATGCTGCGCGAGGAGGGCGCGCGCACTGAGGCGATCAGCCTGCCGCCCAGCCTGGACACCGACCAGGGCGAGCTAACCCTTCACCTCGACCCGTCGCTGGCAGTGACGACCGTAGACGCGCTGGACTATCTGAAGAACTTCCCGCACCAGTGCATCGAGCAGACGATCAGCCGCTTCCTGCCCAACGTGATGACCTACCGCGCGCTGAAAGACCTCGGCCTGGACGACCCGGCCCTGGAAGCAAGCCTGCGCGCGGTGCTGGACGAGGCGCTGGCTCGCCTGGCCCGCGAGCAGAATCCCGACGGCGGCTGGGGCTGGTTTGCGCAGATGGAGAGCAACCCCTACATCACCGCCTACGCTGCGCTGGGGCTGGTCGAGGCGCGCGACGCCGGGTTTGAAGTGGATTCGCTGATGATCGAGCGCGCGCTCAACTTCGTCCGCCTCGACCTGATCCGGCCCACGCTAGATACCCCCGTGTGGCGGCTGAACCGCCAGGCGTTCTACGTCTATGTCTTCGCGCGGGCAGGCCAGGCGCAAGCCGCCGAGCTGGACGCGCTGCTCGATCACCGGCTGGAGATGGACACCTGGGCGCTGGGGTTCCTGCTGATGGCCTACCAGGAGTATGATCCCGGCGACGAGGCCATTTCCTCGCTGGTCAGCGACCTGCAGAGCGCGGCGATCCTCTCGGCGACCGGCGCACACTGGGAAGATGCTGAACGCGACTGGTGGAACTGGAGCAGCGACACGCGCACGACGGCCATCGCGCTGGCGGCCCTGACCCGCGTCCAGCCCGATCACGACCTGCTGCCCAACGCCGTGCGCTGGCTGATGGTCGCCCGCCAGGGCGATCACTGGACGACGACGCAGGAGACGGCCTGGGCGGTGATGGCCCTCACCGACTGGATGGTTGCCAGCGGCGAACTGCGCGGCGACTATACCTACAGCGTCGCCCTCAATGGTGCGGGGCTGGGTGCAGGCACAGTCACGCCGGAGACGGTGCGCGAAGGCCAGGTGTTGCGCGTGGCCGTGAAAGACTTGCTGCGCGACGCGATCAACCGCGTGACGATCTCACGTTCGGCGGGCGAGGGCGTGCTGTACTACACGGCGCACCTGCAAACGCGCCTGTGGGCGGCGGAAGCCAAGCCGATCAGCCGGGGCGTCACCGTCTCGCGCGAGTACTTCCGCGCCGAAGACCCCAGCACGCCGGTCACGTCCGCCCAGGTGGGCGACGTGATCACCGTGCGTGTGACGATCACCCTGCCCCAGGAAATCTACTACTTCGTGCTGGAAGACCCCATCCCGGCGGGCACCGAGCCGGTGGACACGTCGCTGCTGACGACCAGCCAGCTTGACCAGCCGCCGACCCTCCAGCCGATGTACGACCCCACTTGGTACTGGGGCTGGTGGCTGTTCGACCGCTCCGAACTGCGCGACGAGCAGCTCAACCTGTACGCGGACTTCCTGCCGGGCGGCACCTACGTCTACACCTACCAGGTGCGGGCCAGCGTCCCCGGCGAGTTCCAGACGATGCCTAGCCATGCCTACGCCTTCTACTTCCCGGAGGTCTTCGGGCGCGGCGCAGGGACGCTGTTCACAGTGACAGCGGCGGAGTGAATGCACAGGCGTTAAGCTAAGTCGCCTCACCCCCTAAATCCCCCTCTCCAGCCGAGCTAGAGAGGGGGACTTTGATCGGCTGGCATGGCACTTTCCCCCTCCCTGGCTTGGCCGGGGAGGGGGCCAGGGGGAGGGGCGTTTCCGCGAGATGCCTTCACCTAATGTGTATGCATGGCAAATGCCCCCGCGCCGTGACACAAAACGCCCCAGAGTTGCGGCCCTGGGGCGTTGTTGCTTTGCGGTCTGGTCAGACTTGCGAAGTCTTGGAGACTTCGCAAGTCCCTCCCGTGACTAGAGGTCGAACTGCGCCCATTGCTCGTACATCTTCCAGCGCATGGCCACGTCCTGGCGCATCATCTCCAGTAGCTCGGTGGCCCGCTGCGGGTCGGCGTTGCGCAGGATGCGGAAGCGATTCTCTTTGTACATCCACTGCTCGATGTCCACTGTCGGCGCTTTAGAGTCCAGCATGAGCGGCTGCTTGCCGGCGCGCGTGTTGTCCGGGTTGAAGCGGTAAAGCGGCCAGAAGCCGGACTCAACGGCGTCCTTCTGGTTCTGGTAGCCGTAGCGCAGGTCGTAGCCGTGCGAGATGCACTGGCTGTAGGCAATGATCAGCGACGGTCCGTTGTAGGCTTCTGCTTCGGCGAACGCCTTGATCGCCTGGGTCATGTTAGCGCCGAGCGCCACCTGAGCGACGTAGATGTTGCCGTAGGTCATGGCGATCATGCCCAGGTCTTTCTTGGGCATCTCCTTGCCGGCGGCGGCGAACTTGGCCACCGCGCCGCGCGGCGTCGCCTTCGACATCTGGCCGCCGGTGTTGGAGTACACGCCGGTGTCGAGCACGAGCACATTGACGTTACGCCCCGATGCCAGCACGTGATCCAGGCCGCCGTAGCCAATGTCGTAGGCCCAGCCGTCGCCGCCAAAAATCCACACCGACTTCTTCACCAGGTAGTCGGCCACGCCCAGGAATTGCCTGGCGAACGGCCTGCTGTCCTGCTCCAGCAGGTCTTTGAGCTGAGCCACACGCTGGCGTTGCTGCTCGATCCCTTCCTGCGTGCTCTGGTCGGCGTCGCGGATCGCTTCGAGCAGTTCGTGGTGATTCTGCGCCTGGGCGATGAGCTGGTCGAGCAGCTCGCGGGCATAACGGGTCAGCTTGTCTGCGGTCAGGCGCATCCCCATGCCGAACTCCGCCGCATCTTCAAACAGCGAGTTCGACCAGGTCGGGCCGCGCCCGTCGGCGCGCACGGCGTAGGGCGTGGTGGGCAGGTTGCCGCCGTAGATGGACGAGCAACCGGTCGCGTTGGCAATGATCGCCCGGTCGCCGAAAAGCTGCGACATGAGCTTGATGTACGGCGTCTCGCCGCAGCCGGCGCACGCGCCGGAGAACTCGAACAGCGGGCGGATGAACTGCGACCCCTTGACCGTGAAGCGATTGAAGGTAGCCGGGTCCGTTTCGGGCAGGGCCAGGAAGTAATCCCAGTTCTCGGCCTCGTTGTAGCGCAGTTCCTCGGTCAGTGGAGCCAAGTGGATCGCCTTGCGCTCGGTCTTCTGGCCGCTGGCGTCCTTGGCGTAGGCCGGGCACATCTCGACGCACACGCCGCAGCCGGTGCAGTCTTCGGGCGCGACCTGGAGGGTGTACTTCATGCCCTTCCACTCGCGGCCCCTCGCCTCGGTGGATTTGAAGGTCTTGGGCGAGCCGCCATTGGCGTACTGCGCGTCGTAGACCTTCATGCGGATCGTGGCGTGCGGGCAGACGTAGGCGCACTGATTGCACTGGATGCAGACTTCGGGGTCCCAGACGGGAATCTCGGTCGCCACCGTGCGCTTCTCGTATTGGGTCGTGGCCGTCGGGTAGGTGCCGTCAACCGGGAACTTGGAGACAGGCAGCCAGTCCCCGCGCCCAGCGATGATCTCGGCGGTCACATTCTGGACGAACTCCGGCGCGTACTCCGGCACGGGCAAGCGCATGGAGAACTTGCTGGTGACTTCGCTGGGGTAGCTGACGCGCTCGATGCGATCCACCGCCACCTCAGCGGCGCGGATGTTCATATCCACGACCTTGCCGCCCTTGCGCCCGTAGGTGTCCTCGACCGCCGCGCTGATCATCTCCATCGCCTTCTCCTCCGGCAGCACACCGGAAATCTCGAAGAAGGCCGCCTGCATGATGATGTTGATGCGGCCACCCAGCCCAACCGACCGGGCGATGGAGTCGGCATCAATGACGTAGAACTTGGGCTGCTTATCAATGATCTGCTGCTGCACCTCGCGCGGCAGATGATCCCACACCTGGGCACCGCCATAGGGACTGTTGAGCAGGAAGGTGCCGCCCTTCTCAAGCTGGCTGAGCATGTCGAACTGCTCAAGGAAGGTGAACTTGTGGCAAGCCAGGAAGCCCGCCTTCTTGATCTGGTAGCTGCTGCGGATGGGCTTGGGCGAGAAGCGCAGGTGCGAAACCGTACGCGCGCCGGACTTCTTGGAGTCGTAGACGAAGTAGCCCTGGGCGTAGTTATCGGTCGCCTTGCCGATGATCTTGATCGAGTTCTTGTTGGCCCCCACCGTGCCATCCGCGCCCAGGCCGAAGAACAGGGCGCGGTGCACCTCCTTGCCTTCGGTAGAGAAGTCGTCGTCCCAGTCCAGGCTGGTGTGCAATACATCGTCCACAATGCCAATCGTGAAGTGGTTCTTGGGCTTGGCGGCGGCCAGATTGTCGAAGACCGCCTTGACCATCGCCGCAGTGAACTCCTTAGAGCCGAGGCCGTAGCGCCCGCCGACGATCAGCGGCATCTTATCCCAGGAACCGTTGGCAATCGCTTCCGTGAACGCCGTGATCACATCCTGGTAGAGCGGCTCGCCGGCCGCGCCCGGTTCTTTCGTCCGGTCGAGCACGGCGATGGACTGGACCGTCTTGGGGATGGCGGCAATCAGCGCCTCGCCGACGAAGGGGCGGTACAGGCGGACCTTGAGCACGCCGATCTTCTCGCCGCGCGCCAGCATGTAGTCCACCAGCTCATGCGCCACCTCCGCGCCAGACCCCATCAGGATGACGATGCGCTCGGCGTCGGGCGCGCCCACATAGTCGAACAGATGATACTGGCGGCCCACGACTTCGGCGAAGCGATCCATGACCTTCTGGACGATCCCCGGCGTGGCGGCATAGAACGGGTTGACTGTCTCGCGGCCCTGAAAGTAGACATCGGGGTTCTGCGCCGTGCCGCGCAGCACAGGGCGGTCCGGCGACATGGCGCGCATCCGGTGCGCGAGCACGAACTGATCGTCAATAAGCGCGTGCATGTCCTCGTGCGTAAGCTGCTCGATCTTCTGGATTTCGTGCGACGTGCGGAAGCCATCGAAGAAATGAACGAACGGCACACGCGATTCCAGCGTCGCCGCCTGGGCGATCAGGGCGAAGTCGTGCACTTCCTGAACGCTGCCCGATGCCAGCAGCGCCCAACCCGTCTGGCGCACAGCCATCACGTCCGAGTGATCTCCGAAGATGGACAGAGCGTGCACGGCTAGCGAGCGCGCCGAGACGTGGAAAACAGTGGGGAGCAACTCGCCGGCGATCTTGTACATATTGGGGATCATCAGCAGCAAGCCCTGTGAGGCCGTGAACGTCGTCGCCAGCGCGCCAGTGCTCAGCGCCCCGTGAATGGCCCCCGCCGCGCCGCTCTCGGCCTGCATTTCGGTGACATCTGGCACCGTGCCCCAGATGTTCTTCACGCCAGCAGCCGAAAGCTCATCGGCTTCCTCGCCCATTGGCGACGACGGCGTGATGGGATAGATCGCGATGACCTCATTGAGGGCATGGGCCACCTGAGCGGCAGCGCTGTTGCCGTCAATCGTCACCATGGTGCGGGACGATTTACCACTAGCCATCAATTTCCTCCTGTGTTCTCTCGCCAGATGACCGCGCGCCAGACGCACAGTCTGGCAGGCAATGATCGCCGGACGAGTTATGCAGTGCAAACGTTGGAAGCACGGTGAGAGACGATTGGCCGATCACGGGCGCAACTTCACCCGAATTTCAACGTTTTCTCGGTCGCTTCGCCCAGAGTTTAGACCGTTTGCCAGGGCCTCAGTAGTGTGGAATGTCAGGTTATGGATGATGAGTGTCACTTTTACCGGGTGCGTGCAAAACCCGTCAGGCAACAGGGTCGCGCTCCTTAGCCTCACCCCTGCTCGGCGCTGATGCGCCTCGCCGCCCCCTCTTCACGACGTGGCTGAGGGGGCAAGCCGAGCGCAGCGAGGCTAGGGGTGAGGCTACTGCCAGCGTCACACGTATCACTCAACCTTTGCACGCACCCCTTTTACCCCGGCGCGCAGCCGCAGGGCCGCCTAAGACGGTATAATCTGCGCAGACCCATGCTCGTTGCACCCGCGATCTCCAGCCATGCCCAAGACCTCGCTCGTTCTGTTCGACATTGATGGCACCCTGCTCCACTCTGGCGGCTGCGGGCGCGCCGCGACGCGCCTGGCCATACAGGACGTGTTCGGCACCACCGGCGTCCTCGACGACCTGAGCTTCGCCGGCAAGACCGACTGGCAGATTCTGCTGGAGGCGCTGACTCCGGCAGGTATTACTGCCGAAGAGATTGAGGCGCACCTGGCCGAGTACAACCGGGTCGTCGCCCAACGGCTGTCCGAGATCATCGGCGGGTGCCCGGTCAAACCGTGCGCAGGCGCTCCCAGGCTGGTCGCCGCGCTGCGCGCCGACCCTGCTGTGTTGCTAGGCCTGGTCACAGGCAACATGGCCGCTCTGGTGCCCATCAAGCTGCGCGCGGCGGGCTTCGACCCCGCCGACTTCCCCATCGGCGCGTTTGGCTCGGAGGGCTGGAACCGGGCCATGCTGCCGCCGCTGGCGCTGGCGCGGGCCAACGCCTTCAACGGGGCGGACTTCGCGCCCGACCGCGTGGTGATCATCGGCGACACGCCCGGCGACATCGCCTGCGCGCACAGCATCGGCGCGCGAACCATCGCCGTCGCCACCGGCCCGTTCAGCGCCGGTGAATTGGCCGCCTGCCAACCGGACGGCCTTTTCCCCACGCTCGAAGACACGAACGCCGTGCTGCGCGCCATCCTGAACGGTCAGCGCGACACCTGAGCGCGCGCCTGCCATGTCCCGCCGCTCACCGTCCAGGGGAACACTCGCGCTCGGCATCATTCTCGGCGCAATCGGCGTCGCGTGTGTGGCCGGCGGACTCGCGCTGCTCGGCTGGCGGATTCTGGCCCCAGATGATGCAGTGATCGTGCCGCCTAACCTCTTCGGCACGCCCGAACCCACGCCGACTCTGGGGCTGCTCGGCACGGCCCTGCCCGCACCGCCGTTGCCCGCTGCGCTCACTCAGGTGGTGATTCTGCCGGTCAGCGAGCCGCCCACGCCATCGGCGACCGTCGCCCCGACGCATACCGCTGCTCCCAGCGACACCCCCGCCAGCACGATCACGCCGTCGCCGGCTGAGCCGTCGCCAACCGCGCCGCCGGAAGAAACGCAGACGCCAGCCCCTTCCGCGACGCCAACGCTCACGCCATCGGCCACACCCCCCGTGACGGAGGCGGCACCGTCTCCGACGTTGCTCACCACTCTGACGCCCCTGCCCGCCGCCTCAGTCACGCCAATGCCGTCCTCTCCACCGCCGACGCCACCCCCTGGCGAGCCGCCTACGCGCATCCGCATTCCCGCCCTCGGCCTGGATGCGCCGATTGTGCCGGTCGGCCAGCACGCGGTCACGCTGGATGGCGGGCTGTTCAGCCAGTGGGACGTGCCGCCCACGCGCGCCGCCGGCTGGCACCAGACTTCTGCGCCGCTGGGCGCGCCCGGCAACACCGTCCTCAACGGGCACCACAACATTTACGGCGAGGTCTTCCGCTACCTCTCGGCACTGAAACCGGGCGACTGGATCGCGCTCGACTCCGCTGAGCAGCACTACTATTACGTGGTCGTGCAGACCATGACCCTGGCCGAGGAAGGGCAACCGCTCGACGTGCGCGCCGAGAATGCCCGGTGGATATTGCCGACGGCGGACGAACGTGTTACGCTCGTAACGTGCTGGCCATCTTATGCCAACACGCACCGGCTGGTGGTGATTGCCCTGCCCGTGTGGGACGTGATTCCGCCCGCCGACATCCCGTAACAGCGCTGCTGGCCGCTCGGCCTGAGCCGCGCCGTGTAGCGGGTGCGTGAAAAGGTTGTCAGTGGCTCGCTTGACGCCGGGCGAGGTGAGGTCCCGTAGGGGCGTATTGCAATACGCCCTTACGGGGCGCTGCTCTGCCGCACCTTTACCTGACAGGTTTTGCACGTATCCCGCGTAGCAATGGGGAACGCATCATGATCCAGTTTCTGGCAATTGTACTGGCACCGATCCTGAACATGCCCGTGATCCGCCGCGTGCGGCGCAACCACGGCCTGGAGCACGCCACGATCCACGTCCTCAGCCGCAAGGTCAAGAACCTGAGCTTGGCCGGGCGCTCCACATCGAGCGGTTTCTACCTCTACGGCAACGTGCCCACGCCCGAAATCGAGACAGCCGTTGGCGAGGCGCTGGGCCGCATGAAGCACGGTGAGCATGGCCTGGCCATTCACCCCAACTGCGGGACGGGGCTGGTGACTGCGGGGGTGCTGACCAGCCTGGCTACGCTGGTCGGCACGAGCGGGATGCGCAGCGGCATTCTGGAACGCCTCTCGCGCCTGCCCATGATTATCTTGCTCTCCACGCTGTCGCTCATTCTCGCCCAACCGTTGGGGCTGGCCCTCCAGCAACACTTTACCACGCTGGGCGACCTGGGCGACCTGGAAATCATGACCATCAACCGCTACGAGTTCCCCATTCCCCTGGCCGGGCAGCGGATGACCGTGCACTACGTGCGCACGCGGTCGGGTTGACCCGGCACGAGATCGTGCCATGAGCCGCAGCGCGCCTACCTTCTATGTCCTGCACGGCCCGGACGAGTTCACCTGCCGCGCTCAAGTACAGGCCATGCGCGCGCAGATGGGCGATCCTGGCACCGCCGACCTGAACATCACCGTCTTCGACGGCAAGGAGGCAACGGCGGCAGACGTATTGTCGGCGGCACGGGCCATTCCCTTCCTGGGTGAGAAGCGGCTGGTCATCGTCGAGGGGATGCTCTCCTGGCTGACGCGGCGCGGCGCGGGCAAAGCCGCCAAAGACGAGCTGGCGGCGCTGACCGAGGGCCTGGCCGATCTGCCGGCATGGGCGCGCGTCGTCTTCGTCGAGAACGTCACCCTGCCCGACAGCCATCCCATCCTCAAGCTGGCCAGGACAGCGCCCGGCGGGTTCCACAAGACGTTCGACGCGCCGCGCAACCCCGTGCGCTGGATTGTCGAGCACGCCCGCAGCGCCTACGACGCAGAGATTGAGCCGGCGGCGGCAACGGCCCTGGCCGCCGTCACCGGCAGCGACCTGCACGCGGCGGACAGCGAATTGAGCAAGCTGGCCGCCTACACAGGCGGCGAGCGCCCCATCGGCGAGGCGGACGTGGCCCTGTTGACGCCTTACGTGGCCGAGGCCAGCATCTTCGAGATGGTGGACGCCCTGGGCCGGCGCGACGGGGCAACCGCCGCCCGCCTGTTGCACCGCCTGCTCACCGACGGCGAGCCGCTGCCCATCTTCGGCATGATCATCCGCCAGTTTCGCCTGCTGATCATGGCCCGCGAGTTCCTCAACGAGGGCGGCTCGCCGCGCCAGGCCGGGAGCGCGCTGGGCGTCCATCCCTTTGTGGGCGAGAAGGTCGCGGCACAGGCCAAAGCCTTCACCCAGGATCAGCTTGAAACGATCTACCGCTACCTGCTCGACACCGACCTGGCCATCAAGACGGGCAAGGTGGACGCCGTGCTCGCCCTCGACCTGCTCATCGCGGGCATCGCCTCCTGACCCTTCTCAGGACATTCTCATCTTCCTCTCCCCCAATCTTTAGGGGTTCGCGCTATGGTAGCTCCAGGCGGGTGTAACCTTTCCAGTGTCCAGCGCGTACAGATTCAGTGAGAACGTACCCTTCTGCACCGCGAGAGGACACCGGCCATGTTCGAACTGGGACCCTGTGGATGCCTGCACTGGCTGTGGATCGTGATCATCGGCGGGGCCGCTGGCTTTCTGGCTGGGCAGGTCATTCGCGGGCGGGGCTATAACCCGGTCGGCAATGTGCTGCTGGGCATGGCCGGCTTCTTCGTGGGCAGCCTGCTCTTTGGGCGGATGGGAACGGCGGGTCTCTGTGGGGCGGTGATCGTCTCGTTCCTGGGCGCTTTGCTGCTGATCGGCGGGGTGCGCTTGCTGATCGACTCCGACTTCGCCAGGTAACGCGCCTGCCCCACGAACCGAGTTCCACGAGTTGGGATGGGAACTGCGATGCGAGCAAAGATGCTTCAGACAGACCCCCACCGGACGCAGATCGTTGAGATCGTCGGGCGTCTTGACAACGCCCACGCCGCAAGCCTGACCGAACATGCCGAGGACGCGCTGGCGCATGGCCGCCCTCACCTGATCTTTGACATGAGCGCTGTTACCTTCATCAGCAGCGCGGGGTTGCGCGCCCTGGTGCAGATCGTCAAGCGGGCGGTGGCGGCGGGCGGCTCGCTGACCCTCATGAACCCGTCCGAGCCTGTCGAGAAAGTGCTCGAACTGGTGGGGTTGGATACGGTTTTCCGCATCACGTTTGACCCCCAGTGGAATCCTTTGCAGCCGAACGCGACCGGCATCGCCCGGCAGACGTGCATCCTCGCCTGACCGCCCAATCGGGTATGTGGGCGGAATCTGTCAGGCCGCTTGGCCGTGTTCTGTTTACCTCACCCCTCCTCACCGGCATTGAGGCTAGAGCCTGTTATGCACTTTCAACCCCTATCCCCCAGCCCCTTTCCCCGCAAGCAGGGAAAGGGGAGCGATTTGCCTCTCCCCGCCAGCGGGGAGGGGCCACAGGTGGGGTCAATGCGCCGCACATGGCGTTGCGCGCTTCCCGTTGCGCTGAGCGCGTGGAGTCCATAGCACGCTCTAGTCTGTGGTCTGGAGCGGCTCTTCACTTTACCTCACCCCCGCTCGGCCCGCTGACACGGGCCTCGCCGCCCCCTCTCCGCTGGCGGAGAGGGGGCAAGCCGAGCGCAGCGAGGTTGGGGGTGAGGTCAATGCCCCTGCCCGGTCGCTGTGCTACAATAGCGGGTGGGCTGCGTCCCACGCAAGAGTTGACTCTAGAATCAGCCGCGCTGCATGTCACCGGGCCGCCGAAACGATCCGGCTGCGGGCGGGCCACTGCCGGCTGATGGCTGTTCCTCAAGGAGACTTTGTGATGAGCGAGACGAAGACGGCCTGGATTAGCGAGGAGATCGCGCAGCTTAAGGCCCAGGGATTGTTCACCCACATCCGCACGCTGGACAGCCCGCAGGGGGCCTGGCTGGTGGTAGACGGCAGGCGCGTGCTCAACTTCTCGTCCAACAACTACCTTGGCCTGGCCAACCACCCGCAGGTGGTGGCGGCGGCCAAGCAAGCGATGGACAGGTACGGCGTCGGGCCGGCGGCGGTGCGCACCATTGCCGGGACGATGACCTTGCACGTGGAGCTAGAGCAACGGCTGGCGGCGTTCAAGGGCGTCGAGGCAGCGATCACTTTCCAGAGCGGCTTCAGCGCCAACCTGGCGACCATCCCGGCGCTGGTCGGGCGCGGCGACGTGATCTTCTCCGACCGGCTCAACCACGCCAGCATTATTGACGGCTGCCGCCTGTCGCGGGCGCAGATCGTCGCCTACGAGCACTGCGACCCCGACGACCTGCGCCGCCAGATCGCGGCGGCGACCGAGTACGGGCGGCGGCTGATCGTCACTGATGGCGTCTTCAGCATGGACGGTGACATCGCCCCCCTGCCCGCGCTCTACGAGATCGCCGCCGAGCACGACATCCTGCTGATGGTGGACGACGCACACGGTGAAGGTGTGCTGGGCCGCGGCGGGCGCGGCATCGTGGATCATTTCGGGCTGCACGGCAAGGTGGATGTTGAGGTCGGCACCCTGAGCAAGGCGTTTGGCGTGGTGGGCGGCGTGGTCGCCGGCAAGCAGGTGATCGTGGACTGGCTGCGCCAGCGCGGGCGACCCTTCCTGTTCAGCAGCGCCATGACCGTCCCGGACGTGGCCGCGTGCCTGGCCGCTGTGGACTTGCTGGAGGCGAGCACCGACCTGGTGGACCGGTTGTGGCAGAACGCGGAATACTTCAAGAGTGGCATGAACGCGCTCGGCTTCGACACCGGCCTCAGCGCCACGCCCATTGTGCCGGTCATGCTGGGCGAAGCGCCGCTGGCGCAGCAGTTCAGCCGCCGCCTGTTCGAGGAAGGGCTGTTCGCCATGGCTATCGGCTTCCCGACGGTGCCGCAGGGCAAGGCGCGCATCCGCGTGATGAACAGCGCCACTCACTCACGGGACGATCTCGACCGGGCGCTCGACATCTTCGCCAGAGTGGGACGCGAACTGGGCGTCATCGCCTAGCAGCGCGAACCTTACACCAGCAATGGGTGCGTGTGTGCAGAGGTTGTCAGCGCCTCGCTTGACGCCGGGCGAAGTGAGGTTCCGTAGGGGCGTATGGCCATACGCCCCTACGGGCGCAGCAGAGTGTCACACGACGGAGGGTTATGCGACGAAATCCGGCCATAAGGTTTTACTCCCTGGCGGTGACGACACCTGGAACTGCCCATCCACCTTGTCTCGGAACGTGACCAAGCGGGCGCTCATGTCCGCGCCAGAAGCCGTTTGAAAGCCTCACCCCCCGGCCCCCTCTCCACGTGGTGGAGAGGGGGAGTCATGGTGTGGTTACGTCCCCTCTCCGCGTGTGGAGAGGGGATGGAGGGGTGAGGTAAGGCCGCACGTCTCCCGTGTCGGGTCGGTATACCCCTACAGCGGGTGACACTCTGCTGCGCCCTGGTTGACCTCACCCCCGGCCTCGCTGCGCTCGGCTTGCCCCCTCTCCACGTTGGAGAGGGGGCAGCGAGGCCCGCGTCAGCGGGCCGAGCGGGGGTGAGGTCCGTAGGGGCGTATGGCC
>JAGPFT010000487.1 GCA_018056405.1 Anaerolineae bacterium | reverse complement strand
GTGCTGGCCGTCGAGATTCCGGCGCTGATCGCCATCGCCTTCTTCGAGGAGATCATGGAGCGCGTGACCGGGCGGAAGTGCGTTAATAGCCAACGTCCGGCGCGCGGACGCCGGCAGCCCGGTTCCGCCGAGCCACTGCCTCCCGGCGCGCCGCTGCCGTCCGTCTACAGCCTCGACCTGCCGCTGCCCGACCCGGCAACGGACGCCGGGCCATCGCCGCGCCGCCGCGAAGCCGCCCCTGCCGCCCCGCCCGGCCAGTCCCGCCAGCCGGATCGCGCCCGTCCAGAGGCTGCCGGGGCGCTCGCACAGCGCCCGCCAACAGCCGCCGCCCCGCTGCCCGCCGCACGAAGGACACCGCCACCGGACTCAGCCGTTCTCCGGCCGGCCACGCCTGAAGCACGCCCTGCCCGCGAGAGCCAGCCCTCTGCCGACCGTTCGGCGCCCTCTGGCAGCCTCGCACCCACTGCGCGTCCGGCATCGCCCTCACCGTCTGGCGAGCGTCCGCGCGCTGCGATGGGCTGGTCTGCGCCGGAGGAGGGCAATGTACCGCGCGCGCCGCGCCCCCTGCCCGGCACGAGTCCAGGAGCGGGCACCTCGCCGTTCAGAGGCGCACCACCCGAACGCGACAGCGCGGAGCGGCTGGATTTTGCCCGGCCCGCCCCGCGCCGCGACCTGCCTGATGAGAAACCAGAGATCGAAGAGGACGACCTGATCTACGAGGACTTCGACGAAGACGGCGCGGCCTTCGAGGACCTGTTCGACGAGTGAGGCTGCCCGCCTCACTGGGCCGGGGGAGTCCTGCGGCTTAGAGCGACAAATCCCCCGCCGATAATGGCAGCCATCACGATCAGGGCGATGAGCTTGAACAGGCGGCTGGCTGTCACCAGGGCGATGCCCCCGAAAAACGCGCAGAAGACGTAGTAGCCGAGCACGATCTGGCGCGGCGAGATGCCAGCGTCCAGCAGGCGATAGTGCACGTGGCCCCGGTCGCCCTCGGTCGGGTTGCGCCCCGCCCTCACCCGCCGCACGATCTGCCAGACGACATCCAGCAGCGGCAGGCCCATCACCAGCAGCACGGTAGCCATCTTCGCCCCACCAATGATGCCCAGCACGCCAATCGTGTAGCCGAGGAACAGCGCCCCGTTGCTGCCCATGAACACCCGCGCCGGCGGGAAGTTGTAGGGCAGGAAGCCCAGCGCCGCACCGAACAGCGCCAGCGCCAGCAGGCTGACGCTCACCTGATCCAGGCGAAACGCCGCGTGAATGAAGATCATCAGCGCGGCAACGGCGCACACTCCCGCCGCCAGGCCGTCCAGCCCGTCCAGCCAGTTGACCGTGTTCATCATGAAGCCCAGCCAGAACAGCGTCAGCGTCACGGTGACGATGTACGGCCATTCGGGCGTGCGCTCGCCGGTCAGTGGATTATTGAAACTCTCGATGAAGATCAGGAAGACGACGGCGATGGCCGCCGCCAGCAATTGGGCGATGTACTGCGGCAGCGCGCTTAGCTCGCGCTTGTCGTCCAGCAGCCCGAACAGAAACAGGAATGCCCCGCCGAGCAACAGACCGGTCAGGCGGATGATTTCCTTGTCGTCGGTGCGCTCAACCGGCAGGAACTGCGCCAGGATGGCGGTGAAGGTGAAGGCGAAGTAGAGGGCCATGCCGCCGGACTTGGCCATGACATGCGGGTGCATATGCCGTCCGCGCGGCACGTCCACCAGCCCCCAGCGCAGGCCCAGCCGCCGCGCCAGCGGCGTCAGCGAGAAAGACAGGCCGAAAGAGACAACCAGTACGACCGCGAACGACACGAGATCGCCGGAGCGCATGATGGCTCACCCCGTCCCGAACTGCCGGTCGCCAGCGTCGCCCAGGCCAGGGACGATGAACCCACGCTCGTTGAGGTGATCGTCCACCGCCGCCAGGTAGATCGGCACGTCGGGATGTGTGCGCGTAACGACGGCAATTCCCTCTGGAGCGGCGATCAACCCGACGAACTTGATGCGGCGCACGCCCCATTCCTTAAGCACGTCAATGGCCGCCACCGCCGAGCCGCCCGTCGCCAGCATGGGATCGAGGATCAGGCAGACCTGCACCGTTGGCTCGACAGGTAGCTTGTTGTAGTACGACACCGGGCGCAGCGTCCGCTCATCGCGATAGATGCCCAGGTGCCAGACCTGCGCGCCGGGGATCATCTCGTGGATGCCGTTCACCATGCCCAGCCCCGCCCGCAGGATGGGCACCAGACCCACGTCCTCCTGCAGCTTGAAGCCTGGCGCGCCCCCTAGTGGCGTCATCACCTCGAACGTGTCCAGGCGCAGGTCAGCCGTCGCCTCGTAGCCGAGCAGCATGGCCAGCTCGCGGATCAGCTCGCGGAACTTCTTGTGCTCGGTTCGGGCATCGCGCAGCAGCGTCAGTTTGTGCTTGACCAGCGGGTGAGCAGACACATGCACGTTGCTCTCGGCCATTCATGTTTCTCCTTCAGCGACCGCCCACGATGATTGTATCCGCATGTACGCGCCCGGCAAAGCGCGCGCCGGGTGCGTGCAAAACCTGTCGGTCAGGAGCGCTGCTCTCCTGCGCCCAGGTTTACCTCACCCCCGCTCGGCGCTGACGCGCCTTGCCGCCCCCTCTCCGTTGCGGAGAGGGGGCAAGCCGGGCGCAGCGAGGCTGGGGGTGAGGTAAAGCAGCGCGCACGCCAGATGCGCTTGCCTGCGCCTTTACCTGCGCGCCCGGCGACGGTATACTCGGCAACGCAATCAACGCAAGGGAGCGCCGCATGTCCGACAGCAGTCGCATGGTCAGCGGGAAGAAGCGCGCCGAAGACCGGGCCGACAGTGCTCTGCGTCCCAAGCGCCTGGACGAGATGACGGGCCAGACGCGCGTCGTGGAGAATCTGCGTATTCTCATCGAGGCGGCCAAGGCCCGCCACGAGCCGCTCGATCACGTGCTCTTCTACGGCCCGCCGGGGCTGGGCAAGACGACCTTCGCCCACGTGATCAGCAACGAGATGGAGGTCAACATCCGCATCACCGCCGGGCCGGCCATCGAGCGCGCCGGCGACCTGGCCGCCATCCTCACCCACCTGCGCGAGGGCGACATCCTGTTCATTGA
>JAGPFT010000486.1 GCA_018056405.1 Anaerolineae bacterium | reverse complement strand
GGGGCAGGTGCAGAGATCGGTTGCAGACCTCACCCCCCGGCCCCCTCTCCATATACGGAGAGGGGGAGTAAGTATCTGGCTCAGTCCCCTCTCCGCGTGTGGAGAGGGGATTGAGGGGTGAGGTAAAGCCGCGCAGCGGGCTTCTCAACCGGTCCATCCCAGAGCGCGCAGTGGTCGCAGAGAAAAGCCTCAGAGCTTTTCCGACTTTCCCCTCCGCGTCCTCGTCATCTCAGCGGCTCAAGATCACTGCCCCAAAAAGCGAATGCACCCTGTGCGTAGGGTGCGTGCAAAGGGTGTCAGTGATACGTGTGACGCTGGCAGTAGCCTCACCCCCAGCCTCGCTACGCTCGGCTTGCCCCCTCTCCACGACGTGGAGAGGGGGCGGCGAGGCGTGCCAGCGCCGAGCAGGGGTGAGGCTAAGGAGCGCGACCCTGTTGCCTGACAGGTTTTGCACGCACCCCGCGCGAGGAATCTGGCGGGCACAGGGCAGGCGGTGGGGCTACGCCGCCGAGACCGTGACCACCTTGACCGGCGTGCCAAGCCTGCGCATGAATTCCTGGCACATATCCCAGGTCAGCGGGAAGTACGGCGAATCGGCTCCGGCCAGGTACATGACCACATCCATCAGCAGATCAATGTCATCATCCGGGCCAAAACCGCCCGCTACCAGGCTGGACTCGGCCCAATCCACCAACTGGGGAAGCGTGATTTCGTCATTCAGATAGGCGAGCAACTTCTCGCTCACCTGCTGCCGGGTGATCATAGGCGGTCTCTTGGCCTGTCAGCCGCATCTTTATACGGCCTCAGGACTTGGTGTCCTGTGTCCTCTGGGAACTTCTGATGGTATTCGGCGAGTTTGCCCTCGTCGTCGTATATCTCCTGGATGACCTGTAGCGTGTTCTCAGCAACGTCAACTATCTTGATTATACGCTGAAATCCGCTCACCCGGCCTTGACGGTCGCGCCAGTAACGTCGGCCTCCTTCGGGCAGATCCTCCCAGAAGGGAAACTCACGCTCATTCTGCCGGCGTGTGGTCATACAGGGCAACCCCATTGGTGAGGCGCTGCAACCTGGGCGATTATGGCGGCAGGGCAGGGGATTGTCAACCGCGCCCGCGCGCTGGGTGCGTGCAAAGGTTGACAACGACTCGCTGGACGCAGGGCATTGACCTCACCCCCAGCCTCGCTGCGCTCGGCTTGCCCCCTCTCCACGACGTGGAGAGGGGGCGGCGAGGCCCGCGTCAGTGGGCCGAGCAGGGGTGAGGCTGACCAGGGCGCAGCAGAGTAGCGCCCCTACGGGGTAGGTGCAGAGAGATACCCCTGCCTGACGGGTTTTGCGCGCGCTGGCAGTTACTTGGTTGCTGGCACAAATTGGAGCATAATGCTAGCGGACCATCATCTCTGGCGAACCCCTATGGCAAGCTGCGCGGCGCGCGGCGGGAGGCACATCCTATGTCATCCCTTCTTCATCAGGCAGTGGCGCACGCCCAGGCCGGACGACGCGATGAGGCGCGCCGGCTTCTGCAAGAGTATCTGCGAACGTCGCCGGATCACGAGGTTGCCTGGCTCTGGCTGGCTTCCGTGGCCGCTGACCAGGCCGAGTACCAGCAGGCGCTGCGCGAAGTGCTGCGTGTCAATCCGGCCAACCAACAGGCGCGCACGCTGCTCGACCAGTTCCAGCAGCAGTACGGCCCGCGCCCATCCGCTCCGGCTCCCTCGGTGCCCCCGCCCGACACCTACGCGCCGCCCCCGCCCAGGCCAGTGGAGTACAATGGCGTGGGGATCGGCACGCCGGCGCAAGAACCGTACCGGCAGTACGCACCGCCGTCTCCGTTGCCCTACTCGCAGTACGCGCCGGTGGGCCAACCGCTACCGCCGTCTGAAGTGCAGCGAGTCCAGGTGGAGCATGTCGAGAAGAAGCGGCGCGGGCTGTTCGGCTGTGGGTTTCCTGGCTGTGGTGGCTGCTGGCAAAGCTGCTTGGGGGCGCTGGTGCTGATGATCGCGATTCCCGTGGTGCTGATCGCCGTGCTCGTCATTGCCGTCCCCCAGGCGAGGGTCGTGGTTGATGTGGTGGCGTCCTTCCTGCCCGGCGATGTGGGGCGCAAGACGGTCGAGTTCTCAAACGGCAGCTATGGCGTGTCGCTGACGGTGCCGCGTAGTTGGTACGTGGCCGACGCCAGCAACGAGAAGTGGAAATTCGCGCGTGATGTGCTGGATGAGACCCTGAAGTTCGACGACGAGCAGGTCACCTGGCAGGACTTCGAGAGCGTAAACCCGCGCTTCACCATTGTTGAGGTCAACCCGCTGGTGCTGGCCGGCGCGTATTCGGACGGCAAAGGTGCCCCCATCCTGCTGACGGTTGATCTCGCGCAGACCGTCGGCGGCGATTTCGCGTGCAGCACCGTGCGCCCCCAGCAGAGCCAGTCCACAGCAGTGTACGAGTACGGGGGCGGGCTGTGCGGCTACCGCACCACTGACACAACCCAGTTTGTGTCGTCCGAGAACAACATATTCCGCGATGTCACAGCGCCCGACCAGTGGACCAGGATCATCTTTATCACGCCGATCACGACGCAGACAGGGCTGCAATGGTCACTGGAGATGCCCAGCGACCTGCTCGACCACTACCGGGACGATATCGAGGCGCTGATCGAGTCTGTAGAGGTCAAGGAAATCTAGCACATCAGGGCGGAAATAGGTGCGCGGTTGGGCTTGATTGACCCCTATCCCCCCAGCCCCCTTTTCCCGCGAGCGGAGAAAGGGAGAGCAGACTCAAGTCCCTCCCCGGCAGAGCCAGAGAGGGGGAAAGTGTCACGCCCGCCGGTCAAAGTCCCCCTTTCTAGCTCGGCTGGAGAGGGGGATTGAGGGGGTGAGGCACAGGCGGGCGGTGATCAGACTTCCGAAGTTTCCGAAAACTTCGGAAGTCTGGTGCGGCGGGAGGCCCCCCCCCCCCGCCCCCCCCCCGGCCGAGGCAAGGAGGGGGAAAGCGCCACGTGCGGCGAGCCAAGTCCCCCTCAGCTAGCTCGGCTGGAGAGGGGGATGGAGGGGGTGAGGTAAACCAGGGCGGGCAGAGCGCCGCCCCTACGAGATGCCGGGTGTGAAGTGGGGAGACT
>JAGPFT010000024.1 GCA_018056405.1 Anaerolineae bacterium | reverse complement strand
GAGAAGCCCGCTGCGCGGGTTTACCTCACCCCTCAATCCCCTCTCCACACGCGGAGAGGGGACTGAGCCAGATACTTACTCCCCCTCTCCATATATGGAGAGGGGGCCGGGGGGTGAGGTCTGCAACAGCCAATGCCGACCGCCCGTAGGCCGAGCCGCGCGCCATATATGGAGAGGGGGCCGGGGGGTGAGGTCTGCAACCGATCTCTGCACCTGCCCCCAAATCCGAATGCACCCCCCTACAACCACCCTCTTGCATTGCTCTGGAAGAGGGTGTACTATGGTAAAGAGTGGTATATACCGGATTGAACCTTTCGATTATGGCTGATATGCTAAACCCTGACTCCAAAATCCCCCTCTATATCCAACTGAACGAATACCTGCGCAAGCAGATTGACACGGGTGCCTACCCTATTGGCACGCGCCTACCCTCCGAGCGAGAACTGGCAGAGACCAATGCTGTGAGCCGGATGACCGCGCGCCAGGCGTTGCAGCTTCTGGTTCAGCAAGGCTACGCCAACTCGCGCGTGGGCAAGGGGACGTTTGCTGCCGCGCCCAAGATCAGGCAAGAGCTAACCGAACTGACGGGGTTCAGCGAAGAGATGCGTCGCAGGGGGATGCACCCCAGCAGCCGAGTCCTGCTCGCGGAGATTCGGCAGGCCAGCGAAGAGATCGCCGAACGCCTTCAACTCCGCCCAGGCTCTGAGATCGTGGTGCTTGTCCGAACGCGCCACGCCGATGAGACGCCAGTTGCGCTCGAAGAGTCGTGCCTCAGCCACCAGTTGTGCCCCGGCATCCTGACACTTCACGATTTCAACCGCGAATCGCTCTACCAGGTCCTGCGGGCCAATTACGGCCTGCGCCTGGCCTGGGCGAGCCAGTCTATCGAGGCACGCCTGCCCGCCAGGCGAGAATGCCAGGCGCTGGCGATCAAGCGCAGCGAGCCGGTGCTCAGCCTGACGCGCGTCACCTTTGACGATGCTGATCGCCCGATTGAATATGTGCGCTCGGCATACTGCGGATCTCGATACCAGTTCAAGGCGATACTGCGAGGTTCGAGTTCGTGAAGCATGTCGTCATCGGGGGAGAAAAGCCGATGTCCTTAATCCCAGGTGCGCAATCGTACATGGACGCAGTGCGCCAGAGTCTTGATGCGATTGCTGAGAGCCAGGTCGAGGCCATTGATCAGGCTGCGCAGGCTGTGGTGCGCACGGTCGAGTCCGATGGGATCGTGTATCTCTTCGGTACGGGGCACTCTCATATGCTATGCGAAGAGGGTCACTACCGGGCCGGAGGTCTGGCCGCGGTTTGCCCAGTGCTCAACTCCAGTCTCATGCTCCACGAAGGGGCCGTCTTGAGCACGCAGCTTGAGCGCACGAGTGAGCTTGGACCGGCAGTCCTGGCCCGTTACAGCCCCACTGAACGGGACCTGCTGATCATCTTCTCGAACAGCGGGGTGAACAATGTGCCAGTCGAGACGGCCATTGCCGCCAAGGAGATCGGCATGACGGTCATCGCGGTGATTGCCGCAGACTACGCGGCGCAAGCCCCTCTCGGTTCGACGGGCAAGAAGCTGTCGGACATTGCCGATATTGTGCTGGATAACCAGGGGCCGCCGGGTGATGCGTTGATTGAGGTTGACGGCCCTGGTCTGCGTGTGGGGCCGCTTTCCACAATCGCCGGAGCGTTCATCCTGAACGCCATTCTGACTGAGGCCGTGTGTCGCATCGTGGCGTCCAGCGACGTGATGCCACCGGTGTATATCAGCGCGAATATGCCGGGGGCAGCCCAGCACAACGCGAGGCTGATCAAGCGTTATCGTGCGCGCAATCCTCACCTCTAGAGCGTGTGATGCACTTTCTGGCGGTGCTTTAGCCCCCATCCCCCGGCCCCTTCCCCCGAAATGAGGGAAGGGGAGTCGCCAGGACAGCGTGCCCCTTCCTCCGCGCAGTGTGGAGCGCAGTGTGGGGGGGTCAGGAGTGGGGGAGAATTCTCTGTGAAGTTCATAACAGCCTCTAGTCAGGGTAAGTCATCTATGGTGCTGTTTACCGAATCTGACAGTCAGCAGATATGACGAAAGGAGCAACTTATCGCAGATAGACCGTCCGGGTGGCTTCTTACACTCACTGACCCATCTAACCGACGCTCATCAGGGCCAGCAGCTCGTGTTGGACTGGCCGAAACCCTCGACTTACCGATCTACAACATGGAGGAGAAAATGCGTAAACTGAGCCTGTTAGTGTTGATCATTCTTCTCGCCGTTGCCCCCCTCGGCCTGCAGGTGACTGCGGCCAGAGCCGACAAGATCAGCCTGACCCTCTGGCACATGGAGCAGCCACCTCACCGGGTGGAGCGTTTCCAGCAGCTCATAGACGAATTCAATGATGCCCACCCCGACATCGAAGTCAAGATCGAGGTCCAGGACTGGAATTTCGCCTATCAGCGTCTCTCTGCAGCGGCGGCAGCGGGCCGTCAGCCGGATCTAATGTTTGTCATCCCCGACTTCGCGCAAACAGTGCTGAAGCTCAACCTGGCCCAGCCGGTGACGGCGTTGGTCAACGAGCTTGACGCGCAGCACGACTTCGTGGATGCGGCGCTCGCGCCGTACTTCTTCGATGGCGAATACTGGGCGGTGCCGCTGTACGGCATGGAGCAGTTGCTCTGGTACCGTAAGGACATCTTCGCCGAGGCGGGCATCACCAACGCGCCACAAACCTGGGAAGAGCTTGTGCAGGTGGCCGAGCAGCTTACGACGGGCGACCGGTACGGCATCGCAGTGCCGGCAGGCCGCAATCTGGCGAGCGACCAGGTGATCTACAGCTTCATGATGACCTCTGGCGCTAAGGACATGTTCGACGAGAACTGCAACGTCACCTTCAACACCCCCGAAACGGTGCGCACTCTTGAGTTATACCAGAAGCTGCTGAGCTTCTCGCCGCCGGATGCGACAAGCTACTCGTGGGGCGAGCCGCAGGCGCTCTTGAACTCAGGTCAGGTAGCAATGGCCATCGAGAAGGGGCAATACCTGCTGCCGTTTGAAGAGGAATCGGGAGTTTCGGGTGACAATCTGGGCATGGCCCACATCCCCATGCCTGCTGAAAACGGCGTAGAAGGCACCATCTACTACTCGAACGCGGTGATGGTCTACTCCGCTGACGAGGCCAAGCAGCAAGCCGCTCACGAGCTGATCCGCTTCCTGCTTGAGCCGGAAGTCTATGGTCGCTTCCTGACGGCTGAGCCGGGGCTGTTCCTGCCCGTCACCAAGAGCGGCCTGGAGTCGGAGACATTCTGGAGCGATCCGATCATCGAGAAGTACCGCCCGTATGTCGAGGAGATGATCAACTACTCGGAGTTCGGCGGGCTATTCGGCTTCACCAGTGGCAGGGTGTGCGCCGAGATCACCGCGATCTCGCAGCAGAACTTGCTCGCCCAGACAGTCCAGAAAGTAGCAGTAGGCGGCAGCACGCCAGAAGAAGCCGCAGCCTGGGCACAAGCAGAGATGGAGAAGGCTGTCCAGCAGTTCCGTGAAGGTCAATAACATACGCTGAACGCTTGTGGAGGGGGAAGTGTTTCCCCCCTCCACTCCTGGTTGCATAGGTTGCCCGAAGTTTAGCAGGGTTAAGGCAAATGGCCGCTCAAGCAAAGCGATTCGACTGGGTATCTGTAGCCTTGACGGTACCCTTTATGCTCCTCATTGTTGTGTTCATTGTGTTTCCCGTAGGCCTGACGGTGCGCAATGCGTTCACTTCGATGACATTCATTGGTGTTCCAGGCGAATATGTGGGGCTTAAGCAGTTTGAGCGAGTCATCGAAGATCAGGTTTTTTGGGACAGCCTCAAGCTGAGTGTGGTCTGGGTGGTGGGCAATGCGCTGCTACAGACATTGGTCGCCTTCTTCTTCGCCCTGACCATCAACCAGAGACTGCGCGGCGGGGCCGTCATCCAGATACTGATCCTGCTGCCCTGGACGATTCCCACCGTAGCGGTGGCGGTAGTTGGCACCTGGATTTTCAACAGCAGCTATGGTGTGGTCAACTACATCCTGCGCGAGATCGGCTTGATCAGCGCCCCTATCAACGCCTTTGGCGACCCTGACATCGCCATGAGGAGCCTGATTGGCCTTCATTCATGGCATTGGTTCCCGTTCTTTTTCGTCGTCATCCTAGGCGCGCTGAAGACGGTGCCCAACGAGCTATATGAGGCAGCGGCCATTGATGGGGCCAACGCCATCCAACGTTTTCATAAAATCACATTCCCGCTGATTGGCCGCATCCTCGGCATTGTAGGTCTTGTGGGCACGCTGTGGTCGTTCAACGTCTTCGACACCATCTACCTGATTACGAAAGGTGGCCCCGTCAACAGCACCTACACCGCACCGATTTATGTCTATGAAACCGCCTTCCGCGAGTTTCAGATGGGGAAATCCTCGGCGGCGTCCGTCATTCTCATGCTCTTCCTCATGATGTTCGCTATTCTGTATTACCGCTTTATTGTGCGGAAGGAGAGCTGACATGCTGGCTGCTTTCGAAGCGGTTCCTCGCTCACTGATGCGCGTCATCCTGACCTTGGTCATCATTCTCTTTGTGCTCATCACTCTGGGGCCGCTCTACTGGGTGGCTATGTCCTCATTCAAGACGCCGCGCGAGGTCATCGCCCGCACGCCGACAGCTTTCCCTTCAGAGGTGACGCTGAAGAACTACGAACGCCTGCTTGACCAATCCAATTTCGTCGCCCAGCTTCAGAACAGCGCCACAATTGCAGCACTGACCGTGATATTCACAGTGGTCATTGTCGTCCTGGCTGCCTTTGGGGCCTATCGCGGTCATGTCCGCTGGCTGCGAAACCTCAAGTTCGTAGCGATTCTGGCCTTTGTTTTTCCCACGACGCTGCTGGTAGTGCCCATCTACGAAATCCTGGTACGCATTGATTTGGTAGACACTATCTGGTCGGGCGTGTTGGTCAACTGCATTTTGACGGTGCCTTTCAGTTTCTGGCTGATCGAGGGTTTCTTTGACGCGATCCCGCGCGAACTTGAGGAGGCCGCCTATGTAGATGGCGCCAACCGGCTGCAGGCGGGAGTCCGGATTCTGTTGCCATTGATTGCGCCCGGACTGGCTACAGTGGGCATCTTCGCCTTCGTGACTTCGTGGACCGAGTACACGTTCGCGTCGGTGCTGCTCATCAACGCTGATCTCAAGACGCTGCCCCTCGGTCTGGCAGACATCCTGGCCCAGTACAACATCAACTGGGGGCTGCTGACGAGCAACACAACCCTGGCCATGATTCCCGGCATGTTGTTCTTCGCATTCGCGGGGCGCTATTTCATTGATGGTCTGGTGGCCGGGGCGCTGAAAGCCTAGAGCGCGTGATGCGCTTTCTGGCGGTGCTTTGGCCCCCATCCCCCGGCCCTTTCTCCCGAAATGAGGGAAGGGGAGTCGCCAGGACAGCGTGCCCCTTCCTCCGCACAACGGGGGAGAGGGGTCAGGGGTGGGGGGATTCTCTGTCGAAGTTCATAGCAGCCTCTAGCAGGGAGCGGCGAGTACTCTCGACGATACGGGCACCTTCCTCAACAGGAAAGAGAAGGACTGTTTTACAAGGAGGTAAGTCATTCGAACACAACAGGCACTTCTGATCAGCCGTTCACATCGAATCGGCTTTGCTACTAGCGTTCTACACATACTGAGGATGAGAATACCATGACCATGAAACTGTCTTTCGAACTCTGGCCCAACAACCCCTACGGTGAGATGGGCGTTACCGGCGTGCCGCTCAATTCATGGGCCAACAAACCGGTTGAGTGGTGCATTGACCGCGTTGTGGACTACGGCTACTCCGGCGTTGACTTCTTCTACACGCTCTTCCTGGACTACGACAAGAAGGAATACGAGCGCCTGGGCAACGAGTTGAAGGGCTACGTAGCCAGCAAGGGCATTGAGATCGCGTCAGTCGGGGCGCACTTCCTGTCCCTGACGAATCGCAAATGGGCGCGTGAAGGCCAGATTCAGATGATGAAGCAGGCCATTGACTACAGCGCCAAGATCGGGGCACGGACGGTTGTGGCCTATATCGCTGGCTACTATCTGCCGCAGACCTACATGGTTCTCTCGCGCAAAGAGGCGACGCAGATCATGGTGGACATGGTCAAGGAATGCGCCGAATATGCAGGGGAACGCGGCCTGACTTTTAGCATCGAGCCTCATCAGGAAACCCTGATTAACCTGCCCGCCCCGACGATTGACATCATCCAGAAAGTCAATCTGCCCAACGTCCGCATTACGATTGACTTCGGCGGCATGGAGCTGGGCGTCCGCCCGCACATGGAGATCGAAGAGGGGTTCCGCCAGTATGGCCCTTGGATTGATCACATTCACGCGAAAGACATCACGGGCGTGATCGGCACCTGGAACATGTGCTGGTTCGGCGGCGGCATGGTGAACTTCGAACGGTATGCCAACGCGCTGCGCAGCATCGGCTACGATGGCTACGTCGCCGTTGAGTGGGAAGGTTGGTTCAAGGGCGGCGCGACCGGTGTGGGAGATATGGACAGCGCTGGCCTGGGTGACATGGATCGCGCAGCCGTTGAAGCCTACGAGTTCCTGGCTCCGATCTTCGAGAAGTAACCTGGATCGCGTTGTGCACTGCGCCCGTTCCAGGGCGCAGTCCTCCGAAGCACTCAGCAAGCGGGGGCGGCATGATCAGCGACCGCCCCCGCCCGACTTCAGAGGGGGCATGAGGCCGTAGGGCAAGCCTGGACACTCGTCCTCGCACGCAGCTAATAGCACCTTGAAAAGCTGCCATGTCCTGGCGAGTTTCCCTGGCATGGCAGCTCGTTTGGAAGGAGATATGAGCATGTCGGCTCCCCTGGCAATCGGTGTTGATCTGGGAACCCAGCAGCTAAAAGTCCTGGCGGTGGACCTTGAACGGGCGTTGGTGCTGGGGTCTGTCCAGGCTCCCCTCCACAATATCAAGACCGGGCCGGGCGCTCTTGAACAAGACCCGCATCAATGGTGGCCGCTCCTGAGCAGGCTCACCCGCGAACTCATCGAACGCTTTGACCTTGCCCCTTCAGCCATTCGCAGCATTGGCCTTTCCGGGCACATGCATTCTATCGTGCCACTCAAGGCCGATGGCTCCCCGGCGTTCAATTGCCTTGTGTGGGCGGACACACGCGCCCTTACGCAGGCGAAAGCGATTGGCGCTCTGGAAAGCGTCACCCTGTGGAATCCCTCCATCGCCGCCTACAGCGCGCCCAAGCTGCTGTGGCTGAGGGACAATCATCCCGAAGCCTATGCTGCCACACGCCATGTACTGTTCTCCAAAGACTATCTGCGCCTCAGAATGACCGGCGAGATGTCCACCGATTTCTCGGATGTGTCTGGCAGCCTGGTCTGGGATTTTGGAGCCAGAAAGTGGGACACGGCGCTGCTGGCGCGGCTGGACATAGCGGTGAGCCTGCTGCCTCAGCCGCAGGAGTCTACCGCCATCGCCGGTTCGCTCACCGAACAGGCCGCTGCGGACCTGGGGCTGCCGGCGGGCACCCCCGTGGCGACGGGAGCGGGCGATGTAGCCTGCGCCGTGATCGGCAGCGGGCTTGAGTCCTCCGACACGTTGCTGATCAATGCGGGCACGGCAGCGCAAGTCATCTTGATTCAGGAGCAACCGGCCCCTTATGTCCCTGAGCGCGGCGTCCGCTACCTGTTCGAGCTGGGCATTGACGGCAAGACATTTGCGATGGGAGCGCTGCCGAGCGCAGGGCTGTCGCTGGAGTGGTGGCGCTCTCTGCTCGGCGGACAACTGACTTATGGCGATCTGGACGAGCTGGCCAGCGACCGGCTGGGCACGGCGGACGGTCCCCTGTTCATCCCGTATCTTCAGGGCACCGGCACGCCCGACATCCGTGACGATTCGCTCGGCGCGCTCCTCTTCATGTCAAGCTCCACAGACCGGGCTTTACTGACCGCAGCCGTCATGGAAGGCGTTGTCTTTGGCGTAAAACGGTGTGCGGACGCTCTCCTGGGCGGCGATGCGACCCCTCGGCGCAAGGTTCTTATCACGGGGGGCGTGTCCAAGAGCCAGATCATGCGGCGCATCTTCGCCAGCGCCTTCGGGGTGACAACCTCTTTCCGCGACTTCTCGGATGTGTCGGCGATAGGAGCAGTGGCGTTAGGGGCTGCGGCAGCAGGCGAGGCCAACTCGGTCGCGGATTTCTTACGCCGTCTGCCCTTCGACACACACGAAGTCGCGCCGGACCCCGTGCTGGCGGAGCGCTACGCGGCGATGTCCGAGCGTCACCGCCAGTGGGCAGAATTCGTCACACAGCGCCGCTAATGCGGGAAGCGCAATGACTCTGGTTTCTGCCGATCTGCCAGAAGCATCCTGACGAGCACCGTCTGGTTTCTCCCTCGGCAGCCGCAGGCGGCATGAGAGACTGGGGTGTGTGCAAAGTCTGTCAGGGGGCTGCCATGCCCCGGTTTACCTCAGCCCCACTTGGCACCGGTGCGCCTTGCGTCCCCTCTCTCCGTTGACGGCTATCCATGACCCACATCTTTGGCCGTGCCTGTTCCCCTCCCATCCCCGACCCTTCCCCCTCGTGAGGGGAAGGGAGAAAAGCGGCAGGCCTGCTCCCCTTCCCTCCGTGCAGCGCGGAAGAAGGGGCTGGGGGATGGGGGGCGTTTGTGGGTAACGCATAGCCGTTGACGGAGAGGGGGCAAGCCGAGCGCAGCGAGGCTGGGAGTGAGGTCCATGCCCCCGCGCCAAGCGATTCGCGGACGACCTTTGCACGCAAGAGGCTGCGACAAGTGGCTAAAAACGGAGATATTCGCTAGAGTCGTTGCGTCGTCGCGTTCGCAGCCGGCGACCCGGTCCCAGAACCATCCCGCACCTTCCTAACCGAAATATCTCCGAGCCGCCTGCCCTACGGCTGTTCGCCAGGGGCATGTGGCCGCCTCGCCTGGGGGCGAGGAGTCTCGCCGCGACGCCACACGCGCCCGGCGGGATCAGGGTTGTTCGCGGAAACGCGGCAGCCTCCCGACGTTCTGGCAGCAGCCAGGACCGACTTGGAAAGGAGATACTGCGCCTATCCCGCACGTCACGTGTGCTGACGTCGCCAGTCTTCTGCTGGCGACTCCCCGTGAGAATGCTGGCGATGGGCGCTGGTCTGCCCGGTCGGCAGGCCAATGGCACCGCAATCCCCCCAACCTCTGGCTGTTTCAGCGCTCCCTGAATCCCTCAAGGTGATTCCGCTCAGCTTGCTTTGAGCGTGTGCGTCCTGCTACCTATCTTCAAGGAGAAGACTGATGACTAAGCGCACATGGTTCTATGGACTCCTGGTTGTACTGCTTGTGGGGGCTGTCGCGCCGGGCGCGTTGCCCGTGCGTGCCCAGGCCACCGACGGCCCGGTCGTGCTGGCGCTGGAGTCGGCACGCGAGCCGGTCGAGGCGTGGGCCGCTGCCTTTGCCTCTACGACCGAGGGGGAGGCGTTCGACCTGCAATTCGTCGCAACGGCAGGGGAGATCGCGGCGCGGGCGGGCGAAGCCGCGGTGATCATCACCGACGCCTATGAGGAAGTCCCGTCCATCGTCTTCGAGTGCGGCTACGTCAGCGACGTATTTCTGCTGCTGCCCGGCCTGGGTGCGCGCTACCTGGCGAGCAACTCGTGCGGCGGAGCGCTCGACCCCCGCGACGCGCTGGCCCGCGACTTTCTGCGCTTTGTCACCGGCCCCGATGGGCAACAGATCGCCATTGACCTGGGGCTGCTGCCCGCCGCCGTCGAGGTCACGGACCAGTCGGGGACGACTGTCCGCGTGCCCCAACCCGTGCGGCGCATCGCCTCCCCCTACAGCATCGCCACCTATTACGTCTACGGAGTGGGCGCGGCGGATCGGCTGGTCGTGGCGGGCTATCTGGGCGCGCGCGATCCCGAAGGCCAGGCGGGGATGCTGAAGCTCGACCCGAATTTCGAGGCGATTGCCAACGCCGTCTCGACGCTCAACCAGAAGGAAGCGAACATCGAAGAGCTAGCCGCCCTACAGCCCGACCTGATCCTGGCCAGCACGCGCACGAGCTGGCTTGATGCGGCGGACGCGCTGGGTGTGTCTATCCTGCGCTTCGAGGGCGAATCGCCGCAGGCCCTGCAAGACGCCATGTCCCTGATCGGCGCGGTGCTCGGCCCGCACGCCGCCTACCAGGCAGAACAGTTCAACGCCTACTACAACCGCACCCTGGAGGCGATCCTGGCCCAGACGCAGACCATCGCCGAACCGCTGCGCGTCTACTTCTCCGGCACCGAGCCATTGCGCGTCGCCAGCGGCGAGATGTACCAGACGACGATGGTCGAAGCGGCAGGGGGAATCTCCGTCACGGCAGACCTGACCGGCTACTGGAACGATGTCAACCTGGAACAGGTTGCCCTCTGGGACCCAGACGTGATCCTCTTCGTGCCCTATGGCGGGGCCAACGCCGAAGCGTTCACCGGGGCGGTGGAATGGTCGGCCATCCGCGCGGTCCACGAGGGTCGCGTCTACCGCCTGCCCAAACTGTCCGCGCCCTGGGACACGCCCGTGCCCGACTCGATCCTAGGGATCATCTGGATCGCGCAGACGCTCTATCCAGACCAGGTGAGCTTCGACTGCGCTGCCGAAGCGATGACCTTCTACCGTCAGTTCTACGGCTACGTCATGAGTGAGGAAGAAGCGCAGAGTTTGTGCGGATGATGGGCACCTTGAGCCGCCGGCTGCCTGGCGCGCGGGCGTGGCTGCACGCAGAGCGCCGCCAGGCAGCCTTCTACCTGCTGATTCTGCTGCTGCCTCTGCCGGCGGCCATCTACTGCATCGGCCTGGGGCGCTACGCCATCCCGCCCGAAGAGGTTGTGCGCGCGCTGCTGGACTTCGCCCTGGGGCGTCACGATGCCAGCGCTGGGCCGGACATCGTCTACAACCTGGTGACGCGCGTGCGCCTGCCGCGCATCGCTGCGGCCATGCTTATTGGGGCCAATCTCGCCGTGACCGGGGCCACCTTCCAGGGCATCTTCCGCAACCCGTTGGTGGACTCCAACATCCTGGGGGTCACGTCGGGGGCGGGCTTCGGCGCCGCGCTGATGCTGCTGCTGGTGGGCGACGCGCTGGAGGTACAACTGGCGGCTTTCTTCTTCGGGCTGGTCGCCGTCATGCTGGCCTACTCCGTCAGCCGCCTGTACCACAGCGCGCCGCTGCTTGTCCTGACGCTGGTCGGTATTCTCGTCGGATCGTTCTTCTCCTCGCTGACCTCGCTGCTCAAGTACGTGGCCGACCCGCTCGACACGCTGCCGGCGATCACCTACTGGCTGATGGGCGGGCTGACCGATGTCACTCTGAACGACATCCCGGCGCTGGCGGTGATCTCGATGCTGGGGATGACCGCGCTGTGGGGCGTGCGCTGGCGCTTGAACGTGCTCTCGATGGGCGACAACGAGGCGCTGGCATTGGGTCTCAACCCGACCCGCCTCAAGCTGCTGATCATCATCTGCAGCACGCTGATGACGGCGATGGCCGTCTCGGTCGGCGGGGTGATCGGCTGGGTGGGGCTGGTCATCCCGCACGCGGCGCGGACGCTGGTTGGCCCCGATCACCAGCGCCTGATTCCGGCGACGATGGCCCTGGGCGCGGTGTTCCTGCTGCTCATTGACACGATGTCGCGCACGCTGCTGCCAGCGGAGGTGCCGCTGGGCGTTTTCACCGGCGTAGTGGGGGTGCCACTGCTGCTGATCATCCTGCGCGTCAACCGGACGGGATGGCGATGACTCTCCTGGAAGCTCATTCAGTCTTCTACAGCTACATCCCCCAGCAGAGTGTGCTGAGCGATGTCAGCCTGGCCGTCCCCGACCACTCGGTGATCTACCTGCTGGGACACAACGGCTGCGGCAAGACCACGCTGCTCGAAATCCTGAGCGGCATCCGCCGGCCACAGGCGGGCAGCGTCCACCTGAACGGGCACGACCTCTACCACATCCCCTCGGCCCGGCGCGCCCGACGGGTGGGGCTGGTGCCGCAGATGCATCTGCCCGTCTTCGCCTATACCGTCCGCGACGTGGTGATGATGGGCCGCACGCCGCACCTGCGCCCGTTCGGCACGCCTGGCGCGCACGACCGGACGATTGTGGACGCGGCCATCGAGCAGGTGGGGCTGGCGGCACTGCGCGACCGCCCGTACACCGAGTTGAGCGGCGGGGAGCGCCAGCTCACTCTGATCGCGCGCGGGCTGGCCCAGCAGACGGAAGTCCTGCTGCTCGACGAGCCTACCGCACACCTCGACCCGCGCAACCAACACCGCGTGCTGGAGATGGTCAGTCAGTTGGCAGGGCAAAACGTGTCGTTCGTGATCTCCTCGCACAACCCGAACAGCGCCCTGCTCTACGCGCATCACGTCGTCGTCATGAGGACGGGGCGCATCGTGGCGCATGGCTGTCCCTCGGAGGTACTGACCGAGGCGGTGCTCTCTGCCGCCTACGACATGCCGGTCGAGGTCATCTATAACGAGAAGAACACAGCGCGGGCGATCATGCCCCGCCGGACGAACGGCAGGTGACTCCCTCTTGCTTCATAGGATAGCCCTCGGCGCGGCGACTTCAAGGCCGCTGCTACCCGTTTTCGCCCGCCAGACGGGCTATCTGGAGCACGCAGTGGCGGAAGAGGTTCTGCTTTTCGGGAGGGAGCGCAGTCTCTTCAATCTGCGCAAGGCGCTCGACATCGTTCATGGCCCGGATGATGCTAACGGGCATCTCCAGGTTGCCGTCGGTGAAGGATCGCAGGTACTCGATGGCGCCGATCAGAAAGCCGCGCATCTCGTCATCCGCGCGGGCTGTGCGGAAGAATCCCGCCAGCACGGGAGATAGTTGCGCCCCGCGAAGGGTGGGGGGCGGCGCTGCGCTGAACGAGCGCGTGCCGGCAAAGGAGTAGAGCGCCGTAGCCAGCTCAGCGAAGCTCTGCGTGCGCTGGTAGATCGAGTCGCCGATCACCTCCCAGATGATCGAGCGCCAGGAGTGAATCTGCCTGGGCACCTGGAGCAGCCTGCTGACCTCGGCTCGCCAGTCATCGGCGATCTTCCCCGAAACATCTGCCAGCATCCTCTCAAGGTCGGTATTGAACAGGTCTTTCTGCAGCAGGACGGCGAGGTCGGGCCGCAGCGTGGGCAGGAGGTCTGGGATGAACGTCCCATTGGTGAAGAACTCGCGGACGTTGACGCCGTGACGGCGGAGTAGCTCCTGCTGAAAGAGCGGCAGGTAGCGCCCCAGGGCATCGTTATCCTCGCGCAGGGCCACAAATGCCGAGTTGCCCGCCGGGAACGCTGTCTCGATGGCCCGCAGGAATTTCCCTTCGTGATCCTGGTAGACTCGCAAGGTGTGCAGAATCTCGTACACGGGCAGATGCGGGAGCAGGCGCTCGGCGATCATGCGCTCCTGTTCCGCTTCCACAAAGGCTTTCTGGGCGAAACGTTCAAGGGCGCGGAACAGGCCGGTCGTAAGCTGGTTGACGCCGAGCACCGTCGTCTGCGCCTGGTTATGGGCGATAGCCCGCAGCAGGCTCCCGTGCTTCGACAGGGGGATGATCTCGGCAATGTTGGCCAGGATGCGCTGCCCGCGCTCCGTCCCCGTCCCCAACGACTGACGGCTGGTGGGGCGGTCGCGCAGTTGGGGCATGGATCGCGCGATGAAGTAGGAGACCACGTGGAGGCCGATCACGTCCTCTTCGCGGCCATAGAGAATGTGGCGGAAGCTGTCCGTCAGTTCCTCCAGAAAATCCTCGTAAGGGGCTTCGTTGGCTCCGATGGTCAGGCGCTCAAGTTCGTGAA
>JAGPFT010000485.1 GCA_018056405.1 Anaerolineae bacterium | reverse complement strand
CGCCGTGCATCGCTGACGACGTGCCGCGCGACGAGGTGATCGCCGTGCTGGAGTCCTTGCGGGAGGGGGTATGAGCGCCCCATCCCTATGGGCGCAGGCAAAGGTCGCCAGCGACTCACTGGGCGCGGAGCATTGACCTCACCCCCAGCCTCACTGCGCTCGGCTTGCCCCCTCTCCATGCATGGAGAGGGGGCGGCGAGGCGCGCCAGCGCCGAGCGGGGGTGAGGTAAACCAGGGCGCAGCAGAGCAGCGCCCCTAGCCGATCAATCGCATGATTTCTGGAACAGGGCCATGAACATCCTGATCTTGCACGGGCCAAACCTGAACCTGCTGGGGACGCGCGAGCCGGAAGTCTATGGCCGCCTGACGCTGGACGAGATCAACGCGCGGCTGGAAGCGTATGCAGCGGCGCACGGCGCGACGCTGCGCATCACCCAGAGCAACCATGAGGGCGCGCTGATTGACGCGCTGCACGAAGCGCGCGGCTGGGCGGACGGGGTGATCCTCAACCCTGGCGGCTACACGCATACCAGTGTCGCCCTGCGCGATGCGCTCAGCGCGGTGGGACTGCCCACCATCGAAGTGCACCTGTCGAACATTCACGCCCGCGAGCCGTTTCGCCACACCTCGCTGATCGCGCCGGTCTGCCTGGGGCAGATCAGCGGGCTGGGCTGGCTGGGCTACCGGCTGGCGCTGGAAGCGTTGATTGAGTCAGGAGTCAGGAGTCAGGAGTCGTGAGTCAGACGCTCCGGCCTCGAATCTCCAGACTCACAACTCCAGACTCATGACTCAGAACCGCTCACCGGCCATTCTTACGAGGAGAGGAACATGGGCGAGCGCATTGTCGCTTTTCAGGGGGAACACGGCGCATATTCGGAAGAAGCCATCCGTCGTCACTTCGGCGACGACACGCAGACACTGCCCTGCGAGACCTTCGCCGAGGTCTTCGAGGCGATCCGGCGCGGGCGGGCCACACACGGCATGGTGCCCGTCGAGAACGCGCTGACGGGCACGGTCTTTCAGGTCTACGAACTGCTCATCGAGCACGACTTCCGCGTGCAGGCCGAGCACCTGCTGCCCATCACCCATCACCTGCTCGCGCCAGAGGGCACGGCGCTGGATGACATCAAGCGCGTGCGGTCGCACCCACAGGCGCTGGCCCAATGCGCCGGCACCCTGCAGCGGCGCGGCTGGGAGCCGGTCGCTGCCTACGACACGGCGGGCGCGGCGCGCGAACTGGCCGAGCATCCAGAGCCGCACACGGCGGTGATCGCCTCGGCCCTGGCGGGCGAACTCTACGGCCTGACTGCTCTGGACAGCGGCCTGGAAGACGACGCCGGCAACTCGACGCGCTTCTTCGCCATCGGCGCGGACGATGCCCAGCGCCGCGACCCCAGCAAGACCTCGCTGGTCTTCGCCGTGCGGCACCGCCCGCGCGCGCTCTACGACGCGCTGGGCGCGTTCGCCCTGCGCAACATCAACCTGACCAAGATCGAGTCGCGGCCCATGCGCGGGCGAGCCTGGCAGTACTGGTTCTACCTGGATTTCGAGGGTCACTGGCGCGACCCCGCCGCCGAAGCCGCGCTGGTAGACCTGCTGCGCCAGGCTTCGATGGTCAAAATGCTGGGGTCGTATCCGGCAGCGCTGGGCGGCCCGAACACCGCCGGCGCGTGAGCGGCCCGCTGTCTGCTGTCTGCTGACTGCTGATTGCTGACTGCCGTGCGCTAGTCGCGCTTGAAGCGCGTGTAGTCCGGCTGGCGGTAGCGGCTCTTGCCCGTCCCCTCGACGCTGAGCATGGCCTCGACCTTCATCGGCAGACCGATCATGTTGATGAAGCCCTTGGCGTCGGTCTGGTCGTAGATGTCCATGTGGCCGAAGGAGGCGTAGTCCTCGCGGTAGAGGCTGTAAGGACTCTTGCGCCCGGCGATGATCACATTGCCCTTGTAGAGCTTGAGGCGCACCGTGCCGGTGACCGTCTGCTGCGTCACCTGGACGAAGGCGTCGAGCGCCTCGCGCAGGCGGGTGTACCACATGCCGTTGTAGACCAGCTCGGCGTACTTGACGGCCACGAAGTCCTTGTAATGCATGGTCTGCTTATCCAGGCACAGGCTTTCCAACGTCTGGTGGGCGACGCGCAGGATCGTCCCGCCGGGTGTCTCGTAGACGCCGCGACTCTTCATGCCGACCAGCCGGTTCTCGACCATATCCACCCGCCCGATGCCGTTGACCGCCCCCAACTCGTTGAGCCGCTCGAACAATGGGACGGGGGCCATCGCCTGTCCATCAATAGCGACCGGCACGCCCCGCTCGAAGCCAATGGTGATGTAGGTGGGTTCGTCGGGCGCGTCTTCCGGGCTGCGCGAGAGGACGAACATCTCCTCGGGCGGCTCGTTCCAGGGGTCTTCCAGCGGGCCGCCCTCGTGACTCATGTGGAAGAGGTTGCGGTCGCGGCTGTAGATGCTCTTGAGCGTCGAGCTGACCGGCACGTTGTACTCGGCGGCGTATTCGAGCGCGTCCTCGCGGCTGCGGATGTTCCACTCGCGCCAGGGGGCGATCACCTGCAGCTTGGGGTTGAGGGCCATCGCCGTTAGCTCAAAGCGCACCTGGTCATTGCCCTTGCCGGTGCAGCCGTGTGCGATGGCCTGCGCGCCCTCGTCCTCGGCGATCTCCACCAGGTGCTTGGCGATGAGCGGGCGGGCGAACGACGTGCCCAGCAGATAGACGCGCTCGTAGACCGCCCCGGCCTGCATCGTCGGGAAGACGAAGTCGGTCAGGAACTCCTCGCGCAGATCGCGGATGATCAGCTTGCTGGCCCCGGTCTTCAGCGCCTTCTCTTCCAGGCCATCGAGTTCTTCTTCCTGGCCCAGGTCGGCGGTGAAGCAGATCACTTCGCAGCCGTAGTTGTGACGCAGCCAGGGCACGATGATCGAGGTGTCCAGGCCGCCGCTGTAGGCCAGGACGACCTTCTTGATCGGTTCCATTGCGGGTTTCCTTTCTTGGCGGGGGATGTGCGCCTCGTCCTAATACATTACCCACATCTTTGGCTGTGCCTGCCCCCCCATCCCCGACCCTTCCCCCACAAGGAGGGAAGGGAGAAAAGCGGCGGGCCTGCTCCCCTTCCCTCCGCGTA
>JAGPFT010000484.1 GCA_018056405.1 Anaerolineae bacterium | reverse complement strand
GGAGACGTGCGGCTTTACCTCACCCCTCAATCCCCTCTCCACACGCGGAGAGGGGACGTAACCACACCATGACTCCCCCTCTCCACACGCGGAGAGGGGACTTAACCACACCATGACTCCCCCTCTCCACCACGTGGAGAGGGGACGTAACCACACCATGACTCCCCCTCTCCACACACGGAGAGGGGACTTAACCACACCATGACTCCCCCTCTCCACCACGTGGAGAGGGGGCCGGGGGGTGAGGCTAGACGTGAGATGTTCGCCTGTCTTCACGTTCACTCAATGCCTGTCCGCCCCTGAACTGCTGGCGAGCATGGGGCGAACCCCGCCAGGCCCGCCGCGCACGTCGCGTGGTCACCCAGCCAGCAGACGGCGGGCCGCCGCTGCCGCTTCAGCGCGCGGTGCGACCACTTCCTGCCCGTCGCTCAGCCGCTTGAGCTTGACCCGCCCGGCCTTGATCTCGTCCTCGCCCAGGAAGGCAACCAGGCGCGCGCCCTTGCGGTCGGCGTACTGCACCTGCCTGCCGATGGCGCGCCTGGGGGTCATGATCACCTCGGTGCGGATGCCTGCCGCGCGCAGTTCGTTGGCCAACGCCAGCGACGCGCCCTGCGTGCGCTCGTCGAAGACCGTGACCAGCGCCTGCACCACCGTGCCGGTCAGTTCCGGCGGGTAGAGATTGAGCAGGTCGAGCAGGTCCATGATGCGCTCGATGCCCAGGCTGGAGCCGGTCGTCGGCAGGCTCTGGCCGCGAAACATGCCCACCAGTTCGTCGTAGCGCCCGCCGCCGGTCACGCTGCCCAGATTGTCCGGCTTGGTGATGTACGTCTCGTAGACGGGGCCGGTGTAGTAGCCCAGGCCGCGCACCATCGCCAGGTCTACCGTGAAGCGCGACTCCGGCACCCCCAGCGCGCCCAGAAACTCGACCATCTGCTCAAGCTCGCCGATGCCCTCCAGCGCGACCGGCACGCCGGCCAACTGCACGCGCACCTGGCGCAGCGCGTCCAGCCCGCCCTCGCGGTGCTGCAACAGGGCCATCATCCGCCCGATGGCCTCGCCGGCAATGCCGCTGGCGGCCAGTTCCTTCTGCACGCCGTCCAGCCCAATTTTGTCCAGCTTGTCCACGCTGCGGTACAGGTCGCCAAGCTGCGCCTGGGGCACGCCCGCGTAGATGCCGATGCCGGTCAGGAGCTTGCGATTATTGATGTGCACGGTGAAGTCCGCGAAGCCCAGCCGCCCCAGCGCCGTCGTCAGCAGGCTGACGATCTCGGCGTCGGCAGCCATGCTCGCCACGCCAACGATGTCCACGTCGCACTGAACGAACTCGCGGTAGCGGCCCTTCTGCGGGCGGTCGCCGCGCCACACCGGGGCGATGTGGTAGCGGCGGAAGGGCATCATCAGCTCGTTTTCGTGCATGGCCACGTAGCGCGCCAGGGGCACGGTGAGGTCGTAGCGCAGGCCAAGCTGCTCCTTGCCGCCGGGATGGTGGGCATAGAAGAGCAGCTTGTCGGCGTCTTCACCGTACTTGCCGAGCAGCGTCTCCAGCATTTCCAGCGCCGGCGTGTAGATCGGCTCGAAGCCGAACGTCTGGAAGACATCGGTGATCACGCCGATCACGTACTCGCGCTTGAGCACCTCCCCCGGCAGAAAATCGCGCATTCCTTTGGGCAGGCGAGCATCAATCTTGGGCATGAGTCGTCACTCCACTTGTGCTGATCGAAGTTTGCCTGGCGGGCGCGTGGCCCGCCTTGCCTGTGCCTTCAGCCCACACAGACACTAAGCGTCCAGGGCGAACAATTCAGTCAGCCAGACGGCCATCGCGTCACGCACGCGGCGGAGCACGGCCATCTGCTCCTTCCCCACCTATTGGGCCGGATCGGTAAAGTTGCGGTGATGGCGCTTGCCCGGCCCAGGGAACACGGGGCAGTTTTCGGCGGCGTTGTCGCAGACGGTGATCACATGGTCGAACGGCTGGCTGATGAACTCCCCCATACTCTTGGAGCGGGCATCGCTGATGTCCATGCCGATCTCGGCCAGGGCCTGGATCGCGCCGGGCAGCACGTGCCCGGATGGGTTACTGCCCGTGCTGAAAACCTCGAAGCGGTCACCCGCCCTGGCCCGTAGCCAGCCTTCGGCCATCTGCGAGCGCGCCGAATTGCCCGTACACAGCCCCCAAACACGTTCCTTCTCAGCCATGAGTCTTTTCCTCACACTCACCTGCAAATACGCTTCGCCGCCGCCAGCAGACAGACACAAAAAGAGCGTGGCGTCCACCGTCCACGCTCGACACGCGCCAGGCAGGACCGCCCGATCAACCGTTCGCCTTGCTGGGTGAATGGTGGCAGTGCCGCCGCTGTCGCATGGAGTGTTTCTCCTCTGTGCTGCCCCAGTATAAACAGGTTCGGCCTGCTTGTAAAGCATACGCGCGGACGGGGTGCATTCGGATATTGGGGCAGGTGCAGAGATCGGTTGCAGACCTCACCCCCCGGCCCCCTCTCCATATATGGAGAGGGGGAGTAAGTATCTGGCTCAGTCCCCTCTCCCCGTGTGGAGAGGGGATTGAGGGGTGAGGTAAACCCGCGCAGCGGGCTTCTCAACCGGTCCCTCACAGAGCGCGCAGTGGTCGCAGAGAAAGCCTCAGAGCTTTTCCGACTTTCCCCTCCGCACCCTCGTCATCTCAGCGGCTCAAGATCACTGCCCCAAAAAGCGAATGCACCCCGCGCGGACCGCGGACGGGTGCGTGCAAGACCCGTCAGGCAACAGGGTCGCGCTCCTTAGCCTCACCCTCGCTCGGCCCCCTGGCGTGGGCCTCGCCGCCCCCTCTCCACGACGTGGAGAGGGGGCAAGCCGAGCGCAGCGAGGCTGGGGGTGAGGCTACTGCCAGCGTCACACGTATCACTGACAACCTTTGCCCACACCGCCGGAAACGAAAATCGCGTGAAAACTGGCCTCCGCCCGTTGTTTCGCAGCGGCAGTGCCGTTAGAATGACCATGATAGTACCTGGGGACTAGTGGTCAGATCAATTAGGAGTTAGGAGCGAAAAGGGTTATGCTGGAGGAAAAAGGAGCGTAACCCATGATCAAGCTGAGCGATGAAGAACGCGCCGAAGTCGAAGGGTTTATCCGACGAGGGAA
>JAGPFT010000483.1 GCA_018056405.1 Anaerolineae bacterium | reverse complement strand
GAAGGGGGCCAGGGCGGGCTTCTTCCTTCCCCCCTTGCGGGGGAAGGACCGAGGATGGGGGGCAAGCACGGGAGCTGCCCGCCTGCCAAAGTTCATAACAGCCTCTGGCAGATCGTCCCCCCTCTCGCTTGGCTGGAGGGGAGATTGAGGGGGGAGGCATTCAGCGAGCATTCCTGAACTCTCAACCGGTTGTTCATGCACCCTTCCCGGTTAGCCTCACCACTAGCCTCGCTGCGCTCGGCCCCGGAATAGACTTCCGAAGTTTTCGGAAACTTCGGAAGTCTGGCGTCGGCGCACCTGCACCCGTAGGAGTGCTGCTGTGCTGCGCCCTGGTCGTATGCCATACAACCTTACGACACTTCACCCCCGCCCGGCCAGCACCTCACCGCACCCCGCGCGCGATGGCCAGCTTGACTTCGCCGATGGCCCGCGTCACCTCGATGTCACGCGGGCAGGCGGTCGTGCAGTTGAAGATCGTCCGGCAGCGCCACACGCCGTCCGGCTCGGCCAGAATCTTGAGGCGTTCGTCCCTCGCCTGGTCGCGGCTGTCGAAGATGAAACGGTGCGCCTGGACAATCGCCGCCGGGCCGACGTACCTGCCATTCGCCCAGAAGCTGGGGCACGACGTGGTGCAGCACGCGCAGAGGATACACTTGGTCGTGTCGTCGAAGCGGGCGCGGTCTTCCTCGCTCTGCAACCGCTCGCGGCCATCGTCGGGCGGCGGTGAATCGTTGACGAAGTAGGGCATCACCGCGCGGTAGTGCGCGAAGAACGGCTCCATGTCCACGATCAGGTCTTTGATCACCGGCAGGCCGAGGATCGGCTCCACCTGGACTTTCACATGATCGCCCGTGCCCAGTGTGCCGACCAGCACCTTGCACGCCAGCCGGTTGACGCCGTTGAGACGCATCCCGTCCGAGCCGCACACGCCGTGCGCGCACGAGCGGCGAAAGGCGAGCGTGCCGTCCTGCTCCCACTTGACGCGGTGCAACAGCTCCAGCACGCGGTCGTTCGGCTGCACATCTTTGAGCGTATACTCTGCCCAGTAGGGTTTGGGGTCCTTTTCCGGGTTAAAACGCCGGATTCGCAATGTTGCCTGCATCACAACCCTCTTCCGTAGCCTGCATTAGTAAACGCGCTCTTTGGGCTTGAAACGGGGATCCGTCTCGGCCAGCGAAAGGTCAACCGGCTTGTCGTGAGTCAGCGTCACCGCGCCATCCTCGGCGCGGAAGGCCAGCGTGTGCACCAGCCAGTGCTCGTCGTCGCGCTGAGGGAAGTCCTCCCGCGAGTGCGCGCCGCGACTCTCCTGGCGGGCCAGGGCGCTGACCGCTGTCACCTCGGCAATGTCCAGCAGGCAGCCGAGTTCCCACGCTTCGAACAGGTCGGTGTTGAAGCGCCGGCCCCGGTCGTCAATACCCAGGTTGTGCCGGTACTCGTCCTTCAGGCGGCGCACCGTGTCAATCGCCTGCTGAATGCCCGTCGCCGTGCGGAAGACGCCGACATACTTCATCATGATCTGCTGCATCTCGGTGCGAAGCTGGTAGGGCTTGCGCGCGCCGTCTGCCCGGCGGATGCGCTCCAGTTCCGCCTCGATCTCGCCGGTCGGGTGAGCGGGCAGCGGCGTGAAATCCGCGCCCTGGCAGTAGGTGGCCATGTGCTTGCCGGCGCGCCGTCCGAAGACGATCAGATCGGTCAGGCTGTTGGTGCCCAGGCGATTGGCACCGTGCACGCTGACACAGGCCGCTTCGCCCGCCGCGTACAGCCCAGCGAGGGGCGTGCCCGCCGCGTCAATCACCGCGCGACCGTCCAGATCGGTGGGGATGCCGCCCATGCCGTAGTGCGCAGTCGGCTGGACGGGGATTGGCTCCTTAACCGGGTCTATGCCCAGATACGTCCGGCAGAAGTCAAGGATGTCCGGCAGCTTGGACTCGACATATTCGCGGTCAATGCGCCGGGCGTCGCCGGCCTCGGCCAGGTAGCGGTTGACCGTCTCTGGCGTCACATCCAGGTGGACGTAATTCTTGCCCTTGATCCCGCGCCGCTCCTCGATCTCCAGGTAAATGGCGCGCGAGACCACATCGCGGCTGGCCAGGTCTTTGATGTGCGGCGCGTAGCGTTCCATGAAACGCTCGCCCCGGTCGTTGAGCAGCACGCCGCCCTCGCCACGCACGCCCTCGGTGATCAGGATGCCCATCTTGTAGATACCGGTGGGGTGAAACTGGTAGAACTCCATATCCTGCATGGGCACGCCGCGCCGGAAGGTGACGGCGTTGCCGTCGCCGGTCAGCGAGTGGGCGTTGCTGGTGATCTCCCACACGCGCCCCCAGCCGCCGGTGGCGAAGAGCACCGCCTTGCTGTGGAAGACGTGCAGCTCGCCGTCGTCCAGGTTGGCGGCGATCACGCCCACCACGGCGTCGCCGTTGCGGATCAGGTCCACGACGTAGAACTCGTCGTGAAAGGTGACGTTGTTCTTGATGCACTGCTGGTAGAGCGTCTGCAAGATCATGTGGCCGGTGCGGTCGGCGGCGTGGCAGGCGCGGCGCACCGGCTGCCCGCCGAAGTTGCTGGTGTGCCCGCCGAAGCGCCGCTGCGCAATACGCCCGTCTGGGGTGCGGTCGAAGGGCAGGCCCAGGTGCTCTAGCTCAATCACGGCGCTGATCGCTTCCTGGGCCAGCACCAGGGCGGCGTTCTGGTCGGTGAGGTAGTCGCCTCCCTTGACCGTATCGAAGGCGTGCCATTCAGGGCGATCCTCGTCCAGGTTGCCCAGGGCGGCGCCGATCCCGCCCTGGGCCGCGCCGGTGTGGGAGCGCGTCGGGTAGAGCTTGCTGATCACGGCGGTCTTGACGTGGCGCGAGGCGTACAGCGCGGCCATCAGCCCGGCCCCGCCCGCGCCCACGATCACCGCCTCATACTGGTGTGTCTGCATAGTTGTCCTCAGATTCCGTGCTACTCACCACGCGGGACCAGGGCTAAATCTACGATGGGTGCGTGCAAAACCTGTCAGGCAACGGGGTCGCGCTCCTTAGCCTCACCCCTGCTCGGCACTGGCGCGCCTCGCCGCCCCCTCTCCACGTCGTGGAGAGGGGGCAAGCCGAGCGCAGCGAGGCTGGGGGTGAGGCTACGGCCAGCGTCACACG
>JAGPFT010000023.1 GCA_018056405.1 Anaerolineae bacterium | reverse complement strand
GAGATCGTCTACGAAGGCTACGGCCCGCACGGTGTCGCCCTGGTCATTAACGTAGTCACGGACAACCGCAACCGCACCCTGTCCGATCTCAAGTACATTCTCAGCCGCAACAATGGCAACCTGGCCAGTGCCGGTGCCGTGACCTGGCAGTTCACACAGAAAGGGTACGTTGAGGTCTCTGCTGAGGGTGCGAACTTCGACGAAGTTTTCCTCATCGCCGCCGACGCCGGCGCAGACGATGTGCAACAAGAAGAAGACATCTTCGCCGTGTATACCCCGCGCGAAGAACTGGCCACCGTCGCCAACGCCCTCGAAGAGGCTGGCTACACCGTCGAGGAGCGCGAGCTGATCTGGCTGCCTCAGAACGAGGTCGAGGTGAGCACCGAGGAAGCGCTCCAGGTCATGAGTCTCATCGAAAAGCTGGAGGACCTGGACGACGTGCAGCACGTCGCGTCGAACCTGAGCCTCACCGACGAAGTGGCCGCCGCACTGAGCGCCGCTTAGCCTGGTGCCTCGCGTCCACTGCGTACCCCCTCAGGCCACGCACCGGAGACGGTGGGCGGCCTGAGGATGAGTTAGGAATTCGGCCATGCTCGTCCTGGGCATTGACCCCGGCACAGCGACCACCGGCTACGGCCTCGTGCGCGAAAGCCCGGATGGCGACCTGACCGCCGTCGCTTTCGGCGTCATCACCACGCCCGCGCGCACGCCCATGCCCGACCGCCTGCTCCAACTTCACACGGACATTACGGCCCTCATCGCCCGGTACCGGCCCGACGCTGCCGCCATCGAGGCGCTGTATTTCGGCAAGAATGTGACCACCGCCATCACCGTCGCCCAGGGGCGCGGCGTGATTCTGCTGGCGCTGGCCCAGGCGGGCCTGACCGTGCGCGAATACAAGCCAGCGGAGATTAAGCAGGCCATCGCCGGCTATGGCAACGCGGACAAGGGGCAGATGCAGGAGATGATCCGCCAGCTTCTGGGCCTGGACGACCTGCCGCGCCCGGACGACGCCGCCGACGGGTTGGGCGTGGCCATCACCGACCTGAACGCCAGCCGTTTCGAGCGCCTGTCCGCCGAATAAGCCGGCGGCGTGCAGCAGGGAGAGCACAGCCATGATTGACAGCGTCACCGGGCAAGTCGCCGCCATCACCAAGCAGTATGTGGTCGTCGTGGTTGGCGGCGTCGGGCTGCGCGTGCACGTCCCCACCTCCGTGCGCGACCTGGTGGATGGCCCTGGGCACACGGTGACGCTGTACACACACCTGCACGTGCGCGAGGACGGCCTGATCCTCTACGGCTTCGCCGAGCAAGAGGAGCGCGCCCTGTTCGAGACGCTGATCACCATCAGCGGCGTGGGGCCGCGCATCGCCCTGGCGCTGCTCAGCACGCTGACCGTCGAGCACATCCACAACGCCGTCGCCCGCGAAGAGCCGGACGTGCTCACCCGCGTGCCAGGCATCGGCAAGAAGCTGGCGCAGAAGCTCATCTTTGAGCTTAAGGATAAGCTGGTTCTGGAACCATCGCTGGGCGTTGCCGCTCTGAGCGACATAGACACGGACGTGATCGCCACGCTGACCGCGCTCGGCTACAGCGTCGTCGAGGCGCAGACCGCGCTGCAAGCCATCCCGCGCGACGCGCCCGCCGACATCGAGGAGCGAGTCCGGCTGGCGTTGCAGTACTTCGCCTGACCCCACCTGCTCGCGCAGAGAAAGGAAGCCATACCATGACCGATCACCCTTCGCCGCGCGACGCGCTCATCGGCAAGCGCGTGGACGTGCTCGACCAGGGCTGGATCGAGCTGCAGGACATGATGGGCGACGATCTGGCCATCGTCAGCGCCGCGCGTGTATCTTTCCTGGGCGAAAGCAAGGGGGCCGACCGCGACAAGAAGCTGCTTTTCTACCTGCTCCAGCACCGGCACACCTCACCCTTTGAGCAGGTCGAGTTCCGCTTCCGCGTGCGCGCGCCACTGGTCGTCTGGTGGCAGTGGGTGCGCCACCGCACCTGGCACGTGAATGCCCAGTCGGGACGCTATACTGCTTTTGATGAGGGTGACTTCTACGTACCTGCTGCCTGGCGCTTGCAGGCCGCCGACAACAAGCAGGCCAGCGAGGGAGAATTGGCCGGGCCGGAAGCCGAGGCGCTCACCCAGGCCCTGCGCGACCATTACGAGCAATCGTTCGCGCTCTACCAGCGCGCTCTGGATGCGGGCGTCGCCCGCGAACTGGCGCGCATGTTCCTGCCGGGCTTCGCCGTGTACTACACTTGGGTAGTCAAGGTGGACGCGCACAACCTGATGCATTTTCTGCGGCTGCGCATGGCCCCCGAAGCGCAGTACGAGATTCGCCAGTACGCCCAGGCGCTCTTCACCCACTTCTTCAAGCCGGCGCTCCCCTGGACGGCAGAGGCGTTCGAGACGTTCATGGCACCGGGGCTATTACGGCCCGATCAGATATAGCACGTGCCTGGCGCTGAAGACGAGCAGCAACAGCGACCCCCCTACCACGCACGCGAAGCGCACACGTTCTGAGCGAATCTGGCGCAGCCCGTCTGCCACCATGATGGTCAGCGGAAACAACACCAGCGCGTAACGTCCAAAGCTCTGCGAGTAGGTCACTTCTTGCGTGCCCTGCGTCAAGTTGACCTTGCTGAGAAACAGCAGCAGATGCATCCACGTATAGGCCACCATTGGCAACCGGCGATGGCGCGGGTAACGCAGCATGAGCACGCCCAGCGCCAGACTCACCGCCAGCGTCAGCAAATCCGCATCGTATAGGGAATGCGGCCACTGGCGTACGAAGTGTCGCGCGTTGAAAAACAGGCTGCTAAAAGGATCGGCATAGACAAGGTACGAGTGATGTGCATACACGTTGCCCAGGGAAGGCAAACCCTGGATCGACCGGAAACCAAGGAACAACAGCCCTCCCAGCGGGATCAAGATCAATGACCAGCCCCGCCTGACCATCTCTCGCACGCCCCCCTGACGGGCGCGGGTGGTGCTCAGCAGGATCAGCCCCACAACCACCGCCAGGAGCACACCCTGAATACGCGCCAGCGTTGCCAGCAGCCCACAGAGCGCAGCTAGCAGCCAACGTTCGCGATACGCAGCGTATACCGCTCCTAGTGCCAGCGCCAGATAAGCCGATTCGGACAGCGGCGCAGCGAAGACATACGACAGGGGCTGCAACACCGCCACGCCGACCGCCCAGTGAGCCAACTGGCCATCGCCATAGTCTACAACGCACAGCCGGAACAGCAGCGTCAGGGCAAGCCCAAACGCGAGTGTCTCAAACACCATCGCGCCCAGGTCTACCGGGCCGGGCAACGCCCGATCAAGAAACTGGAACGCGAGTGGCGTCAGCACGCCGAACACGGTCGGGCCGGGGTTTTCAGGCTGGTAGCCATGAACGGCCAGGCTCAGGTAATGGTTGGCGTCCCACCGGCGCCACACGCCGAAGATGACTTGCGCCGCTGGCGTGCTCAAGCGCGGCAAGCCGTCCATCCTGGTGGCGTCAAAGTCTGCGTCGTAAGTTGTCCAGGAGCTAATCGTTATCCAGACTGATGCCATCCAAATGCCCAGCAGCAGCCTGTGCGCGAGCGCAGCCCCGAATCCCCACTTGAGCGCTACACGCCAGCCGGAATCTTTCACAGCTTCCCCTCGCTCCGCCAACACGTCTGCGGAAGGTTGCGTCTTGTTCTTGGGCAGCAAGTTTCCGCTCAGCACGATCCAGCCGGCAACGTCAGCCTGTCGCCTGGGCGAGGCTTCAGTGCGCACGTTCTCCCTGCGCCCCCACTGACCGGCGATGTCTGCGTTTCAGTGCGTATCAGGAACTCTGCGCTGCATCAGGAAGAAATCTCGTGATTCGCCGCCAGCGATCAGAAGCTGACAATAATCTCGCCGCCAACCGCGTAGCACGCGCGGTTGCCCTCTGCATCCAGCGGCCACACTTCCCAGCCATACGCGCCGGCCACGCTGAACAGATCGCCGGGCAAGCGCAGTGTGTCACTCGCAACCGCCTCCGAATGGACGATCCCGCCGCCAGGATGCCGCACGATGACCAGATAGTCGCTGAACTCGGCGATGGGCGTCCAGCGCACAGTCACCGCCACACCCACGCGCGTCGCCAGGTCGCCACCGACGACAGCCAGAGTGCGGCAGTAAGCCGGCTGGGGCGTCCAGGTGGGCGCGGGTGGCAACGTCGGCACGACCGGCGTCGGTGACTTTCTGGGCGTGGCGCTTGGCGGCGATCCCGGCGTCCAGGTTGGCGGGAATGGAATACCTCCCGCTAAGGACCCACTCTCGCCCGTTCCGCCGGGCGTGCGGGTAGTGGTGTTTTCGGGTGTGGGCGTCGCCGAAGAGACAAATCCCGGTGGCTTGGGCGTCCATGTGGGCGGCAGCGGGGAGGGCGTGACAAGGGTTGCTGTGGCGGAGGGCGTCTGCCCGACCTCATCGCCCCCACAGCCCGCCAGCAGCGCCACTGCCAGCAGCCCGCTCAGCAGCCACTCTCTGCGCATGTGCCCCTTCCTCTCCCGCGCCGTCACAGCAGATAGCCGAACGCCAGCCCAAACAGTACCAGGACGATCATCACCAGCAGCCCGGCCCCGCCCGCCGCCGTGTACAGCACCGCCGCCCGCCCCGGACGCCAGGGTCGGGCAGGGTCCCAGTCGAACCCCACCAGCGCCCACCAGCCGAGCGCGTAGAGCGCCAGCCCGACCCCCACTGCGATCCAGGCCGGGGCGGCGCGCGCCAGGTCGCCTTCGACCACGCGCTGGATCAGCAGGCGATCTACAACGAAAGAGAGCAGGATGACCAGTTCAAGCGTGATAACCAGGCTGAGCAGCACGCGCCACCCACGCGAGAGACGCCCCAGGCGTGCCGCCCAGCGATCGATCGCGCTTGCTGACGCCGCAGGTTTCCCAGCCATTGTCTTCTCTCCTGCGCGCCGCCAAACAGACCACTACGCATTGATCAGGTGCGTGGCAGTGCGCTCAAAGTATTCCTGGATCGTGGCGCGCGCCGGGTCTGGAATGTCGGCTTCGTCCAGAGCAGCCAGCATAGGCTGCACTCACACGTTGCGCGCCGTTTAGTCAATCGTAAACGGAGAATGGCGCAGGCGCAAGCGCGGCTGCCCGCGCTCCTGTTAGGAATCTCTAATCTGCTTCTAACGTGTATGGGCTGAACGTTGGTTGAAGGGCGGGCGATTGGGTGATAGACTTGAATCGTTGGTAAAGGTACATTTACTTTCTTCACATTTCGCACCAGTTCACACTGTGGGAAGCATCCATGATCGACCGCATTCAATGGCTAGGGCATGGTAGCTTTCTCATCCAGGGGCCGCCGTTGATCTACATCAATCCCTGGCGGGTATCCCGTAGCGCCTTCCATCCCGACGCAATCCTGATCACCAATGATCTCTACGATCACTGCTCGCCCGGCGACATTGACAAGCTGCGCGGCCCGCAGACGATGATCATCGCCAACCCTGCTGCGTCGAGTGTTCTCAGCGACGGCGCGCTGTTGCTGCGCTCGTGGCAGAGCATCAACGTGAGCGGCGCGCGGATCACGGCTGTCCCTGCCTACACCCGCTCCGATTACTACCCGGCGTCGAAGGGCGGGCTGGGCTTTGTCATCTCCATTGACTATTACGACATTTACTATGCCGGGACGACAGATTTTGTGCCGGAGCTTGAGAAGATTCGCTGTGATGTGGCCATCCTGCCGCTGGCTGGCGGGCCGGGCACGCTCACCCTGGAGCGAACCGTCGAGTTGGTGCGCGTGTTGCAGCCCCGCTGGGTGATCCCCAGCCATTGGGGGACGTTCGGCGGAACGGCGCTGGATGTGCAGGCGTTGGAGCGCGCTCTGAGCGGCCTGGCCACGGTCGTTGCGCCGGAGCAGGTACGCTGAGTCGCAGGGCGGACTTTTTGCGTTCCGGCCTGGGGTTGGGTAAGATTAGCGCGGTCGTGTTTCCGGCCAGCCAGAAGGAATGTGGCTGGTCGTGGAAGCGAAAAGACTTACACAACAGAGTTGACGAATAGACGGGATTTGACCACCTCGTCCGTCGCAGTGCCAAGAGGCTTTGCGAATTAAACCCCCAATTTGAAAAATACTTTGACGAGGCGGCCCCAGGCTTACTGAGAGGGGGCCGCTTCGCATTTATGCAGACCCCTCCTGCCTCGTTTCGCCCGGCTCGCCTCCTCCCATGCACAGGGTTCAGGGGCGGGCAGCCACGTGAGAAGCGTTGAGATGGCGACCGATAACCTCACCCCCTGGCCTCGCTACGCTCGGCTCTTCCCCCTCTCCGTCAACGGAGAGGGAGAGGCGAAGTGCGCCAGCGCCGGGCGGGGGTGAGGTAAAGTAAAGAGCCGCCCCAGACTATTAGACCAATCTCAACACCTGTCCGCCCCTGAACATGCACAGTCCAGAAAGTCATCCAATTCGAACTCCGCAATCCGCAATTCGAAATCTCTCTTCGCATGTGAAGGATTGAGCGGCCCGGCTCGCTCACCCAACCGGCAGCAGCGTGCGCAGCAGGTTGCCCTGCCCATCGCGCACCGCCTCGACCACCCACCCGCTAACGCCGTTGGGTGTCTGCACGCGCCACCAGCGGTAGCCTTCCTGGACGCGCGGCCCCCCGCTGACGCGCACCCGCGATCCGTTCACCAGACTCAGCAGAACCTCGCCGCCCGGCTCCGCCCGCAGGTTGAGCGGATCGCCTTCGCTCGTTTGCACACGCGCCTCGTCGCCGGCTTTGAACGCCGGCCCCCAGCGCGGCGCGCCAACCGGCCCGGTGAGCGGCGTCAGGTCATAGAGACCTCCGGCGGTGTCGTACAGGGCGGGCGTGCCGAGCGGTGCGCCCCCAGACTCGTGCGCGACAATGATCACTTGGCGGGCGAAATCGTCCCACAGCACGTCGAGCGCGCCGGACGCGGGCAGCCCACTGGCGATGGGCACAGGCGTGCTCCCCCCGCGCGGCACAAGGTAGATCGCGCGCGGCGCGCCGGGCGGCGCGTCCAGGAAAGCCAGCGTGCCCTCCGCAAACTGGCGCGCTTCCACCGGCCAGAAGCCGGAATCGGGCGCGATCAACGGGCGGGCTTGCAGCGTGTCCGGCTCAACATAAAGCACGCTGCCCGCGCCGCTGGCGATGATGGCCGTGCCATTGTCATTCCACGCAGCGGCGGTGAAGGAGTCGGGTGGCAGGCTTGCCACATCCCACAGCGGCAGCAGCGTGCTGTTGCTGAGGATCACGCGGCAGAAGGCTGCACCCGCACTACTCTCGTACCCGGCCAGGATTTCGCTGCTGTCTGGACGCCAGCGCAGTGGCCCGCTGAAGACGCGCCGGCTGTCGTCGGGCGCGTAAACGCTGGGCTGCAAGCGCACAGTGTTGCCGTCGCTGCTGCGCAGCCATAGGCCGTCCACGTCGTGCGCCCCGCCCGATGTCCCGGCAGCGCCCGGCGTGCTCACCGTGTAGGCCAGCCATGCGCCGCTCGGTGCCCAAGCGATAGCCGTGACCTGGGCCTGGCCCCCATCTGCCGCTGGCGGCAGCAGCGGAATCCCGCTGACGATCAGCCCGCCCCCCGGTGTCAGATAGGCCAGGGTACCGTCCGGCGCTACATCGAAAGCCACGACTCCGTCCGGGCTGAAGGTGAGCTGTTCGGGATAGGTCAGGCCAATGCGCAGCCGCCACACCTGGGGACTTCCGCCGTCCGCTGACAGGTAGTAGAGCGTGGCCGGCAGGGCGTCCAGGCCAGCGACAGGCGAAAACTGAGCGACTGCACCGCCCGTGCCGGGCACCACGTTGCCACTGCCGTCGTCGAGCGGCGGCAGCGCGGTGGGGCCGGGTCGGGTGCGCGTGGGCGCGGGCGTGGCGGACGGCAGAGCCGTACTAAGTGTAGGCGTGCTGGTTTGCCCGACAACCGGCGTGTCCGGTGGGGCGGGCGTCGCGCTGGGCAGCAGCACCGGCGTCTCGGTCGGTGGCAGCAGTGGTGTCTCAGTGGGCGCAGGCGCATCCAGAGACGCCAACAGCGTTGCCGTCACGAAGAGCGGCGGTTTGTCCTGGGTCAGCGTGCAGGCCGTCAGCGCGGCCAGCAGAGCCAGCGCGACAGCCAGCAGCCAGCATAATGGCGGACGCTCCATACCCCCTCCCCATGTTGCGCGATGGCGGCAGTATACCACGAGCATGGGAAGGGTGCACACCGTTTCACCGTTGGCGAAGCCTCACCCCCGCTCGGCGCTGACGCGCCTCGCCGCCCCCTCTCCACGACGTGGAGAGGGAGCAAGCGAGCACAGCGAGGCTGGGGGTGAGGCTAAGGTGAGCACCCACTACCTGACAGGTTTTGCACGCACTCGCAAGCCACAGGCCTACAACAAACCGTCTCCGGCGGGTTGGGCCGGAGACGGAACAGGTGCGCGTAGTCGGCGGATACGATCAGGCGGCAGGCTGGTGCGCCAGCGAGCCGTCGTCACGCCACTGAAGCTGCCGGTCCCCCTCAACGACGATCTGCGGGCGACCGCGCCCGGTAATGGCCTCGGCGTCCACAATGACGCGCTTGATGATGTCGCGGTGCGAGGGAATCTCGAACATCACATCGAGCAGCGCCGCTTCGATGATACTGCGCAGGCCGCGCGCGCCAGTCTCGCGCTCGGAGGCCAGGTCTGCCGCGGCGCGCAGGGCGTCGTCGGTGAAGATTAGCTCAACGTTATCCAGGGCGAACATCTGCTGGAACTGCTTGACGAGCGCGTTCTTCGGCTCGGTGAGCACACGCACGAGCGTCTCGCGGTCGAGCGGGTCTACCACCGTCGTGACCGGCAGCCGCCCTACCAGTTCGGGGATCATGCCAAACTTGATCAGGTCTTCGGGCGAGACCTGGTGCAACAGTTGGCTCTCGGTGACATTGGTGGCCGTGCCCGCCCTGTCGAAGCCCAACGCACCCTTGACGCCCACCCGGTCGGCGATGATCTCGTGCAGGCCGTCGAAGGTGCCGCCGCAGATGAACAGGATGTTGCGCGTGTCAATCTGGATGAATTCCTGGTGCGGGTGCTTGCGCCCACCCTGGGGTGGGACGTTGGCAATCGTCCCCTCGATGATCTTGAGCAGAGCTTGCTGCACGCCTTCGCCGCTCACGTCGCGGGTGATGGACGGGTTGTCGCCGCTCTTGCGCGTGGTCTTGTCCAGCTCGTCAATGTAGATGATACCCTTCTGCGCGCGGGCGATGTCATAGTCCGCCGCCTGGATCAAGCGCAGCAGGATGTTCTCCACATCCTCACCGACGTACCCGGCCTCAGTGAGCGAGGTCGCGTCGGAGATGCAAAAAGGCACGTCCAGCAGGCGGGCCAGGGTCTGCGCCAGCAGCGTCTTGCCGCTGCCGGTCGGCCCGATGAGCAGAACATTGCTCTTGTCCAGCTCAACATCGGCAATGGCCCCGCCGGCGTTGACGCGCTGGTAGTGGTTGTAGACGGCCACCGAGAGCACGCGCTTGGCTTTGTCCTGGCCAATGACGTACTTATCCAGCTCGGCCAGAATCTCGCGCGGAGAGGGCACGTTCTCCACGCGGAAGTCCCCCTCGCTGCCCGCGCTCTGCTCGTGCAGAATGTCGTAGCACAGGTGAACGCACTCGTCGCAGATGAACACGCCGTCCGGCCCAGGGATGAGCTGGCCTACCTCTTCGATGGAGCGCCGGCAGAACGAACAGCGTTGCGGTCCGATCAGATAGCTCACGATACCTACCCCTATTTCCCGTCTTTCTTGCTCTTGTCTTCTTTGGCCGGGGGGATGAGGATGTCGTCAATGAGGCCGTAGTCTTTGGCCTGCTGCGCCGTCATGTAGAAGTCGCGGTCGGTGTCCTCTTCGATACGGCTCAGCGGCTGCCCGGTGCGCTCCGACAGGATGGTATTGAGCAGATCGCGCTGGCGCAGAATCTCGCGGGCCTGGATTTCGATGTCGGTCGCCTGGCCGCCGCCGCCCGAAGTCCAGGGCTGATGCATGTGAATGGTCGCGCTGGGCAGGGCGAAGCGACGGCCTTTAGTGCCCGCCGTCAGCAACACGGTCCCGAAGGAGGCCGTCAGGCCAACGGCCACCGTCATCACCGGCGCGCTGATCTGGCGCATGGTGTCGTAGATGGCCAGCCCCGCATAGATCATGCCGCCCGGTGAGTTGATATACATCTGAATCTCGCGCTCCGGGTCCTCACGGTTCAGGTAGAGAAGCTGGGCGACGATCAGGTTGGCAATCTGGTCGCTGATGCCGGTGCCCAGGAAGACGATGCGCTCCTTGAGCAGCAGTGAGTAGATGTCGTAGGCACGCTCGCCCCGGCCACTGGTTTCGATGACCATCGGGATCAAGCCATTGTAGAGGTCCATAGGATGTCGCTCCTTGCTCGCAATCATGACCAGCGGACTGGCTCACGCCGCCGCCGGAATGCTTACCCTTCTTCAGCCGTCGCGCCGCCGTCGTTGTCCTCCGGCACGATCACCGGCGCAACGACACCCATCTCGCCAGCGGACTCTTCTGCGGCGGCAGGCTGCTCATCGGCTGCCGGGTTGGGAACAGGGATGTCTTCGCCCCTGGCAATGGCCACCAACCGCTCAATCCCCCGGCTGGCGATCAGATCGGTGCCGATGCTCCAGCGGCCTTGCGGGCTGGAGAAATACTGCTTGAACACTGGTGCTTGCTCCTCGTCGAAGGAGGCGCTCATGCGCTCGATCTCGGCGTCAATATCGGCGTCGGAAGCGAGCACATTCTCCTGGCGCAGGAATTCGTTGAACACCAAGGTGCTTCTCGTGCGCCGTTCCGCCCGATCGCGGTACCGCTCGCGCAATTCCTCCTCGGTCATGCCGCTGATCTGCAGAAAGTCCTTGAGCGTCAGGCCCTGCCCGCGCAGCACCGTATTCTCCATCTCTGCCACCAGTTCAGAGACCTTCTCCTGAACAGCTTCTTCAGGATAGCTGAGCGTCGCCCCTTCAACTATCTCTGCTAAGGCCTCTTCGGCGATGAACTCCCGTGTCTCCTGTTCGGCCAGCTCGGTCAGTTGCTTGCGCACACCCTGGCGAAGCTCCAAGATCGTCTCGAACTCACCCTCGCTCAGGGTCTTGGCCAGCGCGTCGCTCCATTCGGGCAGCGTGCGCGATTTCACCTGAGCGACATGGGCCTCAACGCGCACGGTCTCCCCCGCGATCAGCGTATCCTCATGGTCGGCAGGGATTTCTAGCTCGAATTCGGCTTTGTCCCCGGCGCTCATGCCGACGATCTTTGCCGCGAGGCCAGGAAGCAGGTCGCGCTTGTCGCCGTGCAGGACGACATCGAAGTCGTGACGGTGAAGCAGGGTCACATCGTTCTTGTCGTCCTTGTCGTCTTCCTCATCGTCCTCGTCGTCCTCGTCGTCCTCTTCACCTTCATCATCGAGAGCATCGAGGGCATCGAGGGCATCGTCCTCATCGTCGTCGTGTCTGATGAGGACGGTGGCCTCCAGGTACTCCATCGTCACCACGTCGCCCAACTGCGCCGGGCGCTCGACAGGCTCGAGCAATGCCTGGCTCTCGCGCAGTTGTTCCATCGCCTCGTTGACCATCTCGTCGGTCACTTCCTCAGCCTCGGCTTCCACGCGGATGGCGCGATAGTCGCCCAGGGTGACTGTAGGCTGCTTGGGCACGATGAACACAAGCCTCCGCCCGTCCTCGGAGATGTTTTCGAGGCTGCCTGGCGCGAACGGCTCGATGCCCGATGCTTCCAGCGCCTCGCGGTAGATGTCGTTTCCGATGGTCTCCAGCGCCTGGTCGAGCACGTACTCGCGTCCGAACAGGTTCAGGACGAGGTTATACGGAGCCTTGCCAGGGCGGAAGCCGGGAATCTTGGCGCGGTGGCTGAGGCGACGCGCTGCCTCGCGCATCGCCTTGTCAATGCGCTCGGCGTCCACTTCGACGGTCAAGCGGGCGGTGTGGTTTTCCAGGTGATCGGTTTGAACGTTCAACATGCTGTCCTTCACTGTCTCGCACCACGCGATTATAACATTGCGGCTAACCAGCGACCATCAGCGGCGGGATTTCTTGCAGAGGTCTTACGCATAAAAACAGGGCGCTGCGACGCGCGCCCCGCGCGATGGGGAAGGTGGGACTCGAACCCACATGGATCGCTCCACATGATCCTAAGTCATGCGCGTCTGCCACTTCCGCCACTTCCCCGCTGGCGTGTTTCATTATAGTGAGGAATCCCCGAATCGGGAAGGGTAAATCGCGGGAGGGGGCCACGAACAAGTTGTTGAGCAATTGCCAGAACGCCTCTATCCCCCAGCCCCTTCCCCCCAACAAAGTTCAGGGACGAACAGCCATCCAGAAAGCATAAAGGTCGGCTTGCTTCGTTTACCTCCCCCCCGGCCTCGCTGCGCCCGGCCAGCCCTCTCTCCACGTCGGAGAGGGGGCCACGAGGCGCGTCAGCACCGAGTGGGGGTGAGATAAAGTGAAGGAGCGAGCATCAGAACAGACGGGCCTGCACGGGGTGCCTCTCGTGGGCCAGCAGCCATTCCTTGCGCCACAGCCCGCCCCCATAGCCGATTAGGGTCCCGTCCCCGCCAATGACGCGGTGACAGGGGACGATGATGGGCACCGGATTCTGGCCGTTGGCAGCGCCGACGGCGCGCACAGCCTTCGCGTCACCCAGGGCCAGGGCGATGTCCAGGTAGGTGCGCGTCTCGCCGAAGGGGATGTACAGGAGTAGCTCCCATACGCGCCGTTGGAAGGGCGTGCCCTGCAAGTCGAGCGGCACCTCGAACGAGCGGCGCTGCCCTGCGAAGTATTCGGCAAGCTGCTGGATGCACGAGACCAGCGGCGCGGGCAGATCGGGCGTGGCCGGCGCGAGGGGCGGCTCGTCCAGGAAGTGGATGGCGCGAATCCCGGCGTCGCTGCCCGCGATCTCCAGCCCACCAAGCGGCGAGTCGCTGTAAGTCAGCACAAGTTCAGTCATGGTCAGCCCTCGAAGCGCACGCGCACCGTGCACTGCGGCGGGTAGTTGCCGGTGATGTCCACGACGGTCAGGCGCAGCCAGTAGTCGCCGGGCGCGAAGGCCGAGGCGTTGACCGTGCCAAGCTGCCCGTTGTACACCTGCGCCGTGTAGACTTGCAGCGTGGCGAAATCGGTGTCGGCGGTGCCGCTGCCGGAGACCTGCAGGCGGTAGAACTGGAAGTTGGGGTGCGTCGCCGTGCCGTAGACGGCGAACGCGCCGCGCAACACCGTGCCGGCCAATGGCTGGCTGATTGTCGCTGCCGGGTTGTCGCAGTTGAAGCTAGGATAGTCGCCGGGCAACCGCGTGGGCACGACTACAGCAGACGTAGGCGGCGCGGGCGGCGTGACGTTGCTGCCGGGCGGGACGAAGAGAAGCTGCCCGGCGGTGATGTTGTTTGGGTCTTCGATGCAGTTCGCTTCAGCGAGTTCGGCGACTGTCAGCCCGAAGCGCCGCGAGAGATAGGACAGCGTATCGCCGCGCTGTACCACATAGGCGATCCACTCATCAGGGATGGTGCAGCCGGTGACCGCCGGCGTGCTGGTGCGCTCCCCGCCGAAGGGCGTGATGCTGGGCGTCAGCGACGGGTAGGGTGTGAAGGTGAGCGTCGGCGGCGGGGTGAAGGTGAGCGTCGGCGTGGGCGTGCGCGACGGCGTATAGGTTGCTGACGGGGTGAGCGTGGCTGTCGGTGACGACGTAACGGTCGGTGACGGCGTGATCGTGGGAGTTGGTGTGTGGGTTGCTGTGGGCGATGGTGTTTCAGTCGGCGTATCCGTCGGCGTGTGCGTGAGCGTCGCTGTCGGGCTGGGCGTATGAGTTGCCGTCGGCAATGGTGTAGCCGTTGGGACAGGTGTCACCGTCGCCGTCGGCAGCGGCGTGTCGGTGGGGAGGGGCGTATCAGTCGCCGTCGGCAATGGTGTAGCCGTTGGGACAGGT
>JAGPFT010000482.1 GCA_018056405.1 Anaerolineae bacterium | reverse complement strand
TCCAGGTAGAAGGCAAGCAGCGCCTCGATAGCCAGCGGTGCGCCAAAGATGTCGCCCATGAAGCGCGAGTATTCCGACCAGTTCATGCCGAACTGGAACTCCTGCACGATGCCGGTGACGACACCCAGCACAAAGTTGATGATGAACAGCTTGCCCCAGAACTTGGCCATCTGCTTGTAGACGGGGTTGTTGGTGCGGTACCACAGGGTCTGCATGATGGCGACGAGGATAGACAGGCCAAGCGTCAGCGGCACAAAGAAGAAATGATAGACCGTCGTAACAGCGAATTGAAGCCTTGCTAAGTCCAGCGCTCCCATGCGGTTGTTCCTCCCCTTGATGGCAGGTCGGACTATGCCCGACCTATGGCAGTGACTGGCGCGCCACCAGTGCCAATTGTCAGTTTACCGTGATTCCTATCAGGGATTTAGTGACAAATGAAACACTCCCCTGTGACATGTGACACGTGCGTAGGGTGTGTGCAAAACCTGTCAGGGTGGGGCGCTGCTCTACTGCGCCCTGGTTGACCTCATCCCCGCTCGGCGCTGACGCGCCTCACCGCCCCCTCTCCACTCTCCATGCATGGAGAGGGGACAGCCGGGCGCAGCGAGGCTGGGGGTGAGGTCAATGCCTTGCGCCCAGCGAGTCGCTGTCAACCTTTGCACGCACCTCGTGCGTGGTCAGCCGGGCTGATCCGTCGTATAGTAGAGAGCGACCGGGCCTGTCTGCAAGGCAGGGCCATGCGGCAGGCCATAACCGGCAGGGTGGAGCCAGAAAGCGAAAGCGACCGATGATTGACGAGATGCTGATCGCCAGACTGAATCACGCCGGCGCGTCGGTGCGTCTGGACGTTGTGCGCGTGCTGGGAATGGTGGAGGAGACGCGCGCGCTCGACCGTCTGCGCGCGCTCTACCCGATGGAGCCAGACGAGGCGGTGCACCGGGCGATGGCCTGGGCGGGCAGCCGTCTGTTCCAGGCGCAGCAGGCCGGGCACACGACGGTTGAGGCGGTCTGCCAGCATTTCGGCGTGGATCGCGCGCTTGAGAACGCGCCGGACGTAGCCGAGGCCGAACTGCTGCGCAAGCTCCAGGATCAGTTTGACCACGACCTGCGGAACATGAAGGAGCGGCAGAACGTGCGCCGGGCGGGGACGGCGCTGGCGGCGGGGCTGGGCGGCGCGGTGCTCGGCGGGGCGTCGTTGGGCGCGCTGGCGATGGCCGGGGCGATGCTCAGCAGCACGAACTCGCCGTCGTCCGGGCTGGACGGGGGGCCGGTTACTGGCAGCACGCGCACGCCCGCGACCAGGCCCTCCGATGCACCTATCGAGGTCTGGGTGCGGCGGCTGCGCGAGAGTTCCTCGCCGGAACAGCGGGCGCAGGCAGCGCTGGAACTGGCGCAGCTCAACAATCCGCGCGCTTTGCCGCATCTGGCTGCGGCGTTCCTCGGCGACGCCTCGGCGCACGTGCGCGAGACGGCGGAGCGAGGTGGCAAGGCGCTGTATTGGAGCATCATCTACTGGGAAATGGAGCAGAGCGGAGCATTGGCGGCGGAGATGGAGCGGCGCGCCCAGCGATTGGGCAAGTCACTGCCGCGTGACGCCGTGCCCGCACCGCCGACCGCGCCCGCAGCCCAGGCAGGGCCACCGGTTGACCCGTCGCCGCTGGACGTGGGGGAGATTCTGCGCAAGGCGCAGCAGGAACGCGACGAGCGTAAGCGCAAGCGGTTGTGATGCCCGGCGTGACTACCGGGGCTTCTGGGGCAAAGCCTCACCGCAGAGGCGCAGAGCGCGCGGAGAAGAGCCAGGAATCTTCATGGTTGTTCTCTGTGTTCTCTGCGTCTCTGCGGTTCAGGGAATCTCGCTCCCAAGTCCTGTGCGTCCCTCGGCGCAGGGGCGATTGACGTGGGCCGCCTGAGCGACTAGACTTGGGCGCGTCTGGCACTGTGGGCTGGAAGGAGCACTGATGCGAACAGTCGAATGGACGGATGCGGGGCGCGTGCGCATGATTGACCAGCGCCTGATCCCCTGGGAACTCGCTCACGTCGAGTATGACGATTACCGCGCGGTCGCCGAGGCGATCACGGCGATGGCCGTGCGCGGCGCGCCGGCAATTGGCGTGGCGGCGGCGTTCGGCATGGCGCTGGCGGCGCGGCAGTCGTCGGCGGCAACGCTGGCCGCTCTGCGCGGCGATCTCGAAGCGGCGGCGCGCGTCCTCAAGGACGCCCGCCCGACGGCGGTCAACCTGGCCTGGGCGGTGGATCACATGCTGGAGACGGCGCGGGACGCGCGCCTTGCCAGCGCCGAGGCAGTTCGTGCGGCGCTGCTGGCCGAGGCGCAGCGCATGGCCGATGAGGATGTGGCGACCAACAAGCGCCTCGCCGCGCACGGGGCGGCGTTGCTCAAGGATGGCGACACGGTGCTGCACCACTGCAACACCGGGATGCTGGCGACGGTGGATTATGGCACGGCGCTCGGTGTGGTGCGCATGGCCCACGAGCAGGGCAAGCACATTCACGTGCTGCTGGACGAGACGCGCCCGCGCCTGCAAGGGGCGCGGCTGAGCGCCTGGGAATGCGAGCAGCTTGGCATCCCCTACGACATCCTGCCGGACACGGCGGCGGGCTACTTCATGCGGCGCGGCGAGGTGAGCATCGTCCTGTTCGGCGCGGATCGTGTGGCGGCCAACGGCGATGTGGTCAACAAGGTTGGCTCGTACCAGATCGCGGTGCTGGCCCGTGAGAATGGCATCCCGTGCTACTCCGTCTTCCCGATCTCAACGGTAGACCTGAGCACGCCCACCGGTGACGACGTGCCCATTGAGGAGCGCGACCTGGCCGAAGTGCGCGCGCCCTATGGCTGCGAGCTGGTTCCGGCGCACTACCGGGCGCGCAACCCGGCCTTCGACGTGACGCCGCACCGCTACCTCTCTGGCCTGATCACCGAGGTTGGCGTGCTGCGCCCGCCCTTTGCGCAAAGCCTGGCGGAGGCGGTTGCATCGTGATGCGCCCCAGCATACCTCCCCCCCGCTCGGCGCTGACGCGCCTCGCCGCCCCCTCTCCACGTTGGAGAGGGGGAAAGGCCGAGCGCAGCGAGGCCAGGGGGTGAGGTTGATCGGTCGTCCTCTCAATGCTTCTCACGCTGCTGTC
>JAGPFT010000022.1 GCA_018056405.1 Anaerolineae bacterium | reverse complement strand
TCTCCGCGTGTGGAGAGGGGATTGAGGGGTGAGGTACACCCGCGCAGCGGGCTTCTCAACCGGTCCCTCACAGAGCGCGCAGGGGTCGCAGAGAAAGCCTCAGAGCTTTTCCGACTTTCCCCTCCGCACCCTCGTCATCTCAGCGGCTCAAGATCACTGCCCCAAAAAGCGAATGCACCCTTTTGAGGGAAAGCTTCGCGCCCCTCGCCCCACTGCGCTATACTCCCAGCCAGACATCTGAGCGCGGCGAGCGCCGTCCGCTGGCGGCTGCTCGCTCAAGGAGCGTGAGCCAATGATCACCGCACTGGTTACCGGGGGCACGGGGTTCGTCGGGTCGCATGTGGCGCGGGCGCTGATCGCGCACGGCTACCAGGTGCGCATCTTGCGCCGGCCTACCAGCCGCCTCGATCTGGTCGCCGATCTCGCCTGCGAGCACGCCGTCGGCGACGTGACCGACTACGACTCGCTGCTGGCGGCCATGCAGGGTGTGGACTGGGTGTTCCACGTCGCGGCGGTGTCCGACTACTGGCGCAATGACCCGCAGCGCATCTACGCGGTCAACGTGGACGGGACGCGCAACGTTCTGCGCGCGGCGGAAGCGAGCGGGGTCAAGCGGGTGATCTACACCAGCAGCGCGGCGGCCATAGGCTACCGCGATGACCTGCGCGCAGTGGATGAGTCCGTGCGCTTCAACTGGGACCCGCGCCTGACTCCCTACGGGCACAGCAAATTCCTGGCCGAAGCGGAAGTGCACCGGGCCATCCAGCGTGGGCTGGACTGCGTGATTCTCAACCCGTCGGTGATCATCGGGCCGGGCGACCTGAACCAGATTTCGAGCAGCGTGGTGCTGGAGATGGCGCACGGTCACGTTCCGCCGACGGTGCCGCCGGGCGGCGTGACGGTCATTGACGTGCGCGACGTGGCGGCGGCGCATGTGGCTGCCGCCGAGCGCGGGCGCACCGGCGAGCGTTACCTGCTGGGCACGGTGGACTTGACGCACAAGGCGTGGTTGCGCCTGACCGCGCACGCGGTTGGGCGGCGCATGGGCGCGGTCCCCTTGCCGGCCTGGGTGGTGAGGATCGTTGCCGTGGCCGCCGATGCCCTGCGTCGTCTGGGGGTGAGTATCCCTGTCGAGGGCAACCAGCTTCGCCTGGGCACGCGCATGATGTTCTACAACTGCCAGAAGGCGTGGCGCGAGCTAGGGGAGCCGCAGGTGCCGATTCCTCAGAGTCTACGCGACACGTATGCCTGGTACAAGGCGCACGGGGAGCTATGAAAAACAATGACGCCCTAGTCCTTTTAGGACGCAGTTACTGGCGGCTCTTGCTGCGTTTGGGTTTTGAACTAACGGCTGAGTCAGCCTTGGTCGTTTTCACCCATTCCCTGACGACTTCCCTGATTGACTGCAAATGCATGTCGGCCATTTCTTCGGCCAGCTTGTGTGGGTCATCGTTAAGAGGTTGCTCCCGTGTGCTCGGCAAGCAGTCCTTCTGGAAATCGACAAACGAGGAATAAGCCCTGGATTTACTCATCTTCTGCCCTCTCCTGCTTATCGGCCTCGCGATAGTAGTTGGCAAAGAAATGCTGGTTATAGTCTGCTCTAAAATAGTGCTTTCGCTTGATCCAGATGAATCCGTCCTTCTTCGATATTACAGCAACGTCAATTGGTTCACCCACTGTCTCCATCTCTGGAGATACCTTCCGTTTGAATGAGGTAATGTTCACCAAGGATTCAGCCATCAGTGCCAATTCTTCGAGGGGAAGATTACGAACATTGTACATGATAGGTTGCACATGGCGCTCAGTTCCATATTGCTTGAGTCTCTCCAGGAAGGTCTCTACATTCTGCAAACTGACCTGTTTGAGTCTCTCTCGCAGTTCTGTTTTTTCGCGATCATCAATTTGAGGCATTTCATCCAGTAGCGTCTCAGGGAACTGTTCAAAGACTTGCTGCAGGTAATCAACAAGCGCCTGGCGATAGAAGGGGTCAATCCCTTCAATAAACGTTGCAACCACTTCACTCTGTGCAAAGGGGATTACCGCTGCATCGTTGTCAAAAGTGATGTGAAGACTCTGTTCTTCTATGCGCTTGAACTTCAACCGATCACCGATGACGGCTTCTAGCACACATGAAGCAACCGCTGGGAAGATGTCTTTGTCGCCAAAGCCCGCAAAAACAACTCCACAGTAGCTTGTGGGAAACTTGTCTTTAGTGGCCAACATGATGCAGATATCGATAAGTCTGGATACAAGCTCAGGAGAAATCGGTAATTTCTCGAATACCTCCTCAATCTGATCAACTATGGCAGACTCGTACCGCTCACGTAGGTGACTATTGTATCCCTCAGGGATGTGAGCCAGGGGTGGTGCCTGATCCCAGTCTTGATAATTCTTCTCGATCACAGAATGGATTTTCCCTCGTATCTCGCTATCTACCACCTGCGGTTGCCGCGAGAAGAGCTGTTTGAGTTGCTCCTCGATTTCTCGCCTGATTGACCAGATGATGTGGCGGAAGTACTGTGCTTGTTGTTCATCAGGAAACAGGCCGTGTTCTTTTAGTTGAAGGAACTCCAGGAAATCTTCGGCATACTGCTCCAGGCTTTCGAATCGTCGTGAGCCGAGGTGAACCCTGTACAACTTTACGATTGTCTCCCAGGGGACATCCATGAACTGCGCAGCACCAAAGAACATAATGCCAACAGGTTGATATTGGGACAGCATGAAGAGCTTGTTGGCAGAGTAATAGATCTTACGTCCACCGGGGTAATCAATCGTCACAGCGCTGTCCGCAGCGAGTGCAACTGCTCGTTTATTGATTACAGCGATTTCAGCGGTCAACGTGATCCACCCTTTCTTTAGTCCCCTGGTTTTGATTCTACTCTACGACAGAAACGTTCTTCCTGCTTGCATCTCCAGGCACGGTTATGGCGATTCGGGCATCGAATGCCGAGCGCGACCTGTAGCTACCTTCTTGCGATTGAGGGCGCTAACCAGTGTGGTAGAGCCGGGTGCTGTTGGGTAGGAGACAAGGAACCAGGCGGGACACCTCCACAGCTCTTGCTCTCGCGGTCAACCTGACGTGCTCACTGGCACCGACCTAGCTGGCTGGAATGCGCTACCTGCTCAGCTCTCAAGAGGTTGTCGCCACGAGTATGCTGGAATGCCTCGCCTGGACATTACACCCAGTGTAGCACGGATCAGATTCCGAACGCAATACCCCCGAAACCGGGGAGGGGTACGTGCAAGCCCTGTCAGGTAGTGGGCTGCGTCCTAGAGCGTGTGATGCACTTTCTGGTGGTGCTGTGGCCCCCATCCCCCGGCCCCTTCCCCCGAAATGAGGGAAGGGGAGTCGCCAGGGCCGTGTTCCCCTCCCTCCGCGCAGCGTAGGGGAGGGATCAGGGGTGGGGGCAGGGGATCGCATCAAAAGAGGCTGGGGCTGAGCTGGTGGACCTCACCCCCGCTCGGCCTCCTGGCGTGGGCCTCGCCGCCCCCTCTCCACACGCGGCGAGGGGGCAAGCCGAGCGCAGCGAGGCCAGGGGTGAAGCTACTGCCAGCGTCGCACGTGTTATTGACAACCTTTGCACGCACCCGTTGCCGGGGATCGCCGGGCTGCCAAACAAAAACAGATCGCGTTTGCGATCCGTTTCTGCTGGTAGGATGCGGCAGGCGATGCCGACCGCGCTAGCCCTGGCGCTGCTTGTGCTTCGGGTTGGCCGAGCACATCACGTACAGGCGGCCATTGCGACGCACAAAGTAGCACTTGTCGCACATCTTGCGCACAGAAGACCGGACCTTCATGACAACACCTCCCCTTGCCGGGCTTGCAGCCACTACCCCTCAACAACGGCGCGCACCGGTTGGGGATAGGCAAATTGGGCGTATGCTTGAACGCTCTGGCGCGGCCCGCTTGGGCCAGCACGCCACCATTATAGCCGGTTTTGCGCCAAAATCCAGACCGATTCGGCGGACTCGGCAGGGCAATTGCCTCGCCCCGGCCAGCCTGTCCGTGACCTCGTGCCGGCTGGTATGTGCTAGAATCTCACTCTGCTCTCCTAATCCTCCACAACAAGGAGACCTGATGACCACGCTCGGCAAGTACCATCACCTGACCCAGGCCAGCACGCCCGCTGGCCATTTTGTCATGTTGGCCATTGATCACCGCGACGTGCTGCGCGACGCCCTGGACAGGGCCGCGCCATCGCCCATCACAGACGCGCAATTCGCCGCCTTCAAGCGCGACATCATGCAGCACTTGCTGCCGGCGTGCAGCGCGGTGCTGGCCGATCCCGGCTATGGCTTCGGGCCGGGCATCGCGGACGGGACGATTGGCGGGGCGGTCGGCGTGCTGGCCCCGCTCGAAGACGCCAGCTACACCACCGACCCGCACCGCTACCGCCCCACCTTCATGCCCGGCTGGTCTGTGGCGCGGATCAAGCGATTCGGCGGGGCCGGGGTCAAGCTGCTGGTGTACTACCATCCAGAGGCTGCCACCGCCGCCGCCGTGCGCGATGCCGTCTCCCACGCTGTCGAGGAGTGCGCCCGTTACGACCTGCCGCTCTACCTGGAGCCGCTGAGCTTCTCGCCCGACCCGGCCAGGCCGCTGCCCAATGCCGAGCGCCGCCAGATAAGCGTCGAGGCGGCGCGCACCTTCTGCGCGCTGGGCATTGACGTGCTCAAGGCCGAGTTCCCGGTCAATGTGCGCCAGGAGTCGGACGAGGGCGTGTGGCGGGCGGCGCTGGCCGAGCTAGATGCCGCCTGTACCGTCCCCTGGGCGCTGCTCAGCGCGGGCGTGGACTACCCCACCTTTCTGCGCCAGACGGAGCTGGCCTGCCAGGCGGGAGCCAGCGGCGTGATCGTCGGGCGGGCGGTGTGGGCAGAGGCGGTGTCGCTCAGCGGCGAAGAGCGCGCCCGCTTCCTGGCGACGACGGGCCAGGAGCGTATGCGGGCGTTGGCCGCGATCTGCGCGCAGCACGGGGCCGACTGGCGAAAGCGCGTCGCGCCGCCAGAAACCACGGCGCCGGACTGGTACTTCAGCTACGGGGAATTGGGGAACTAGCGCGCGGGCGGGGCCGTTGAGCGGCGCACGACCAGCGACGTGGGCAGCAGCACCGATTGCGGCGGCGACTCCGGCTCGTCCAACTGGGCGAGCAGAATGGTCGCCGCCGTCTCGCCGATGGCGTAGATCGGCTGAGCGATGGTCGTCAGCGGCGGGATGATGAACGACGCCAGCGGGATGTCGTCGAAACCCATCACCGATACGTCGGCGGGCACGCGCAGGCCCAGTTCGTCAGCGGCGTGCAGCGCGCCCACAGCAATCGAATCGGTCAGGGCGAAGAGAGCGCTGGGCCGGTCTGCGTCGCGCAGCAGGCTCAGCGCTGCTGTGTGCCCGGTCTCGAAGTCGGGCAGCCCGCCCATGATGCGCACTTCCCCCTGGACGCCCGCCTCGTCGAGCGCCCGCTGCGCCCCGCGCACGCGGTCGTGCGGGATCATCTCCAGGCTGCCGCTGATCACGGCGATGCGCGTGTGGCCCAGGCCCAGCAAATGGCGCACGCCGTCGCCGGCACCCTGTTCGTTGGTGACGCGCACTTCGCTGACGGGCAGGCCGGGCAAGGAGCGTTCCAGGAGCACGACCGGGATGCCACGCTCGATCAGCCGCTTGACGTGCGGACGGCGGTCTTCACCTGCCACGAAGTACACGACGGCGTCCACCTGCTGGCCGAGCAGCATGGTCACGTAGTCGTCCTCTTTGGCGCTATTCTCCTCCGTGTTGCAGAACAGCGTGCGGAAGCCGTGCGCGAACAGCGTCTTCTCGATGGCGAAGACGAGCGTGCTGAAGTACGGCTCGTTGATGCGCGGGAGCAGGACGCCAACTGAGTGCGTCGCCTGGCGGCGCAATCCCTGGGCGATGGCGTTGGGATGGTAGGCGAGCTTGCGCATCGCCGCGTGGACGCGCTGGCGGGCTTCTTCGCTGGCGTAGCCTGTCCCGTTGATCACGCGCGAGACGGTGGCGATGGAGACGCCTGCCTCAGCCGCTACATCCCGGATGGTGGTCATGCTGTTCCTGCTGGCGCGTGCCTGCGCGCGCCATACTGAGAGACCGGATGGCGCTCGCGGCTACCATAGCACGGGCGCGGCAGCGCTGTCAAGCGCGGCGGGGCAGATCGGGCGTGCGCAAAACCCGCCATGCGGTGGAGGCGTATGGCGATATGCCCCTACGCCCGCCTCACCCCCTCAATCCCCCTCTCCAGCCGAGCTAGAGAGGGGGACTTTGATCGCTGGCACGGCGCTTTCCCCCTCCCTGGCTCTGCCGGGGAGGGGGCCAGGGGGAGGGGCTTTCCGCCGAAATACAGACCTCACCCCCGCTCGGCGCTGGCACGCCTCGCCGCCCCCTCTCCAGCATGGAGAGGGGGAAGAGCCGAGCGTAGCGAGGCCAGGGAGCGAGGTTGATCGGTCGCCCTCTCAATGCTTCTCGCGTTGCTGCCCACCCCTGAACTGATGCTCAGGAAGGGCAAGTCGCGCAGACTCAGACTTCCGAAGTTTTCGGAAACTTCGGAAGTCTGGTTGCGGGCCGGGCGCAGCGAAGCAGCGCGCCCCTACCTACACGGGCATCCCGTCAGCCGCGCCGCTCCAGGCGCTTGGTGTACATATCCACCGTCACCGCCGCCACCAGCACCAGACCCTTGATCATCTCCTGCTGGTAGGACTCGACGCGCAGCATGTTCATACCATTGCCTAGCTCGCCGATTAACAGCGCGCCGATCACGGCGCTGGGGATGTTGCCCACACCGCCGAACAAGCTGACTCCGCCCAGTACCGAGGACGCGATGGCTTCCAGTTCCAGCCCCACGCCGATGCGCGGTTGCGCCGAGTAGAGCCGGGCGGTGAGCAATATTCCCGCCAGCGCCGCCAGCAGCCCGCTGATGCCGTAGGTGAGCAGCTTGATGCGGTTGACGGGCACCCCGGCCAGGCGGGCCGTCTCTTCGTTGCCGCCAATGGCGTAGATGTGCAGCCCGAAGCGTGTCTGGGTGAGCAGCAGCACCGCCAGACCGATGATGACCAGCGCCACCAGCACCGGCGCGGGGATGTCGCCCAGCACAGGCAGCGCGACCGAGCCGCGCCCCCAGAAGGTGTAGGCGTCCACGTTGGCGATGGAGATCGGCTTCTTGCTGGTGTAGAGCAGCATCAGCCCGCGCGCCACACCCATCATGGAAAGAGTAGCGGCGAAGGGTGGCAGCTTGCCGAACACGACCAGCGCGCCATTGACCAGACCCAGGCCGAAGCCCACGGCCAGGGCCAGCATCACGCTCAGTTCCAGCGGCATATCGCTGCGCACGACCAGCCCTGCCGACAATGCCCCCCCCAGCGCCGCAATCGAGCCAACCGACAGGTCAATGCCGCCAGCGAGCATAACCAGCGCCATGCCGACCGTCACGACAATGATATGCGCGTTCTGCTGCGCGACGTTGGTCAGGTTCTGCTTGGTGAGGAAGCGCCCGGTCTCCGACTCAAAATAGAGGGCCAGCCCCACCAACACGAGCAGCACCATGCTGCGTCGCAGCACGTTGATCAGCGTTTGTTGCCAGGAAGCAGACGTTATGGCGCTCATCAGTCGCTTTGCTTCTCTCTAGCTCGCCTTCATGCCCGTTGCCGCGTTCATCAGCGCGTCCTCAGTCGCGGTGCGCGCGTCGAAGACGCCTGCCAGCCGCCCCTCGTGCATGACCAGGATGCGGTCGCTGATGCCCATCACTTCGGGTAGCTCCGAGGAGATCATCAGGATGCCCACGCCGCGCTCGGCAAGCTGGTTCATCAGCCGGTAAATCTCCGCTTTGGCCCCCACGTCAATGCCGCGCGTCGGCTCGTCGAGGATGAGCACCTTCGGGTCGAGCGTCAGCCATTTGGCGATCACCACCTTTTGCTGGTTGCCGCCGCTCAGGTTGCGCACGCGCTGCGCCGTCGAAGGCGTGCGAATATCCAGCCGCGCCACGAAATCGCTGGTGATCTGTTCGACCTGCGACCAGCGAATGAGCAACCCGCGTGTCAGGCGGCGCAGCACGGCCATGACCACGTTCGCCGCTACCGACATGCGCAGGAACAGCCCCTGGCGCTTGCGGTCTTCGGGCACGAAGCCGATGCCGTTGCGGATCGCTTCTTGCGGGCGGTGGATGCGCAGGGGTTGGCCGTTCAGCAGGATCGTGCCGGTGGTAGTCGGACGCGCGCCAAAGATCACCTCGGCAAGCTCGGTGCGGCCTGCGCCGACCAGCCCGGCCACACCCAGAATCTCACCCTTATGCAGCGTGAAGCTGACATCGCGCACGCGCTCGCCCCGGCTCAGCCCGCGCACCTCAAGGATCACCTCGTCGGTGGGCGGGGTGCTGCGCCGCTCGAAAATCTGGCCCACCTCGCGCCCGACCATCATGCGGATGATGTCGTTGGTGCTTAGCTCGCTCACCGGGCGCGTACCGACAAGCCGCCCGTCGCGCAGCACTGTCACCCGGTCGGCGATATGCAGCACTTCCTCCAGCCGGTGCGAGATGAAGACGATGGCAACGCCCTGGGCGCGCAGCGCGCGCATCTGGCCGAACAGGGTCTCCACTTCGCGGTCGGTCAATGAGGAGGTCGGCTCGTCCATGACGATCAGGCGCGCGTCCATCGAAAGCGCCTTAGCCACCTCGATCATCTGCTGCTGGGCGAGGGGGAAGAACCGCACCGGCGTGCGCACGCTCACCCCTAACCCAAGCCGGTCGAGATCGGCCTGCGCTTGCCGGTACAGGCTGCGCCAGTCCACCGTGCCGGGCAGCTTGCCCGCTGGCTCACGCCCCAGGTAGATGTTCTTGCCGGCGTCGAGGTAGGGGATGAGGGCCAGTTCCTGGTGAATCATGCTGATGCCCAGGCGTTGGGCGTCGTGCGGCGAGTGAATGGTCACGTCCTCGCCCTGCCAGAGAATCTCGCCGGCGTCTGCCCCGTAAATCCCGTTGAGCACCTTCATCAGCGTGCTTTTGCCAGCGCCATTCTCGCCCACCAGCGCCAGAATCTCGCCGGGATGCACGGTCAAATCCACGCTCTGAAGCGCCTGGACGCCGGGGAACGCCTTGCTGATGCCCCGCATCTGTAAAAGCGGTGTGTTGTCCATGCTGTTCGCTAACGTGAAAGGGCTGTGCAGGAGCGCACCCCTGCACAGCCCCACACTCATGGCGCTTACTGGGTGACGAGCGCCAGGTCCACCGGGATGTAGGCCGGGACTTCCTGGCCGCCCAGATACGCTGCCGCTGTCTCGACGCCGAGCACGCCCATCAGGGCGGGCTGCTGGGCGACGGTGGCGGCCAGGGTGCCCGCCTGCACGGCGGCCACAGCGTCATCCACTGCGTCGAAGCCGACGAAGATGATGTCCGCCGCGCGGCCTGCGGCAGTCGCGGCTTCGATAGCGCCCAGGATCATCTCGTCGTTGTGGGCGAAGACACCGTTGATGGTGTCCTGCGCCTGCAGGATGTTCTCGAAGACGGTCAGGCCCTCGGCGCGGTTGAAGTTGGCCGTCTGGCGGGCGACGATCTCCACACCGGGGCAGTTCTCGCTCATGTAGGCGTTGAAGCCCTCGCCACGGTCGCGCGCTGCCGACGTGCCGGCGATGCCTTCTAGCTCGACGACCTTGCCCGTGCCGCCCAGCGCGTTGCACAGGAACTCGGCGGCCATGCGGCCCCCGGCCACGTTGTCCGAAGCGATGTGGCTGACCACTTCGCCGCCGGACGCCCCACGATCAATGGTGAAGACGGGGATGCCCGCTTCGTTGGCGGCCAGGATCGAGGGGACGATGGCGTCGGCGTCGGTCGGGTTGACCAGGATGGCGTCCACGCCCTGGGCGATCAGGTCTTCCATGTTCGCCGCTTCGGTCGCCGGGTCGTCCTGCGAGTCCAGCACGACCACTTCGACCGGGCCAAGCTCCGCCGCCGCCTGGAGCGCGCCGTCACGCAGGGTGACGAAGAACGGGTTGTTGAGCGTGGACAGCGACAGGCCGAGCGTCAGCTTCTGCACCAGGCGCAGGTCCACGGGGATGTAGGCTGGGACTTCCTGGCCGCCCAGATACGCTGCCGCCGTCTCGACGCCGAGCACGCCCATCAGGGCGGGCTGCTGGGCGACGGTGGCGGCCAGGGTGCCCGCCTGCACGGCGGCCACAGCGTCATCCACTGCGTCGAAGCCGACGAAGATGATGTCCGCCGCGCGGCCTGCGGCAGTCGCGGCTTCGATAGCGCCCAGGATCATCTCGTCGTTGTGGGCGAAGACACCGTTGATGGTGTCCTGCGCCTGCAGGATGTTCTCGAAGACGGTCAGGCCCTCGGCGCGGTTGAAGTTGGCCGTCTGGCGGGCGACGATCTCCACACCGGGGCAGTTCTCGCTCATGTAGGCGTTGAAGCCCTCGCCACGGTCGCGCGCTGCCGACGTGCCGGCGATGCCTTCTAGCTCGACGACCTTGCCCGCGCCGCCCAGCGCGTTGCACAGGAAGGCAGCGGCCATGCGCCCGCCGGCCACGTTGTCCGAAGCGATGTGGCTGACCACTTCGCCGCCGGACGCCCCGCGATCAATGGTGAAGACGGGGATGCCCGCTTCGTTGGCAGCCAGGATCGAGGGGACGATGGCGTCGGCGTCAGTCGGGTTGACCAGGATGGCGTCCACGCCCTGGGCGATCAGGTCTTCCATGTTCGCCGCTTCGGTCGCCGGGTCGTCCTGCGAGTCGAGCACGATCAGCTCAACGCCTTGCGCCGCAGCCGTCTCCTGCGCGCCGTCACGCAGGGTGACGAAGAACGGGTTGTTGAGCGTGGACAGCGACAGGCCGAGCGTCAGCGGCTCGTCCTGTGCGCTCACTGCCGCCAGCGGAAAGACTGCCAGCACCGCAGCCAACACTAGCATGATGCTTCTACGGAACATGTTTTTGTACCTCCAACCAATCACCACACAGCCAAGCGAGTGAATACGTGAGTGAAATCCCTAACCGGCAAATAACAGAATAGCAGATGGCTCACCTCCTTCTGCCACGTGGCACTGCGACGTCCATGAACGTCAGCGAATGGCGCGATGGAGCAGCAGCGCCAGCGCGATGACCGCTCCTTTGGTGATGTCCTGGTAGAACGAGGAAACGTCCAGCAGGTTCAGGCCGTTGTCAATGATGCCGATGATCAGCACGCCGATCAACGTGCCCATGATCGTCCCCTCGCCGCCGTCAAAACTGGTGCCGCCCACGACCACCGCGGCGATGGCGTCGAACTCGTACATCTCGCCCGCCGTCGGCTGAGCGGAGTTGAGCCGCCCGACCAGGATGATCCCGGCCAGCGCGGAAAGCACCCCCGCCGCCACATAGACGAACATCTTGATCAGGCGCACGGGCAACCCCGACAGATACGCTGCTTCCTCGTTATCGCCCAGGCCGAAGATGTAGCGCCCGAACGGGATATGGTTGAGCAGGACATACCCGGCCAAGAACACCAGCCCGGCGACGATGATCGGCATGGGAATGCCCAAAGGCTCGGCGGTGCCCAGCAAGCGGAAGCCCTGACCAAGCTGATCCAGCCCGCTGATCGGTTGGCCGTCGGTGTAGAACTTGGCCGCGCCACGCGCAAAAGTCATCATGCTCAGCGTGGCGATGAAGGGGGGGATGTTCAGCCAGCTTACCAGCACGCCGTTCACCGCGCCAGCGGCGGCCCCTACCAGCAGGCAAATGCCAATCGCCTGCACCACTGGCATCCCCTCGTTCTTAAGCATGTCCACGCCGATCACCGTCGAGAGCGCCAGCACCGACCCCACCGACAGGTCAATGCCGCGCGTGAGGATAACCAGCATCATGCCTATCGAGATGATGCCGTTGATCGAGGACTGGCGCAGGACGTTGAGCAGGTTGCTGCTGGTCAGGAAACGATCCGAAGCCAGGCTGAGAACGATGCACAACAGGATCAGCGCCAGCAGCAAGCCATAGCGCTGGAAGAACACGCGCCAGTTGATCTCTTTGGGGAAGGTCTTGGCTGCGATCAAAAGGTTACTCCTGCGATCAAAATTACGTTGGCATACGGCGTAAACTCGCCGGTGCGCACCACGGCCCGCGCCGCCGCCGTCCGCGCCTTGAACTCCTCGTGCGGGATGGCCGTCACCGGCACGCCGCCCAGGGCGGACAGCAGCGCTGCGTGCAGGGCCGGACTGTGGCTGGCCATCTCGCTGGCGATCACCGCGCCCTGCACTTGCATCTCGGCCAGCACCGCCCGCAGTACGTCCAGGAAGGGCGGGACGCCCTGGCTCACGGCCAGATCAATGCGCCAGGTTGCTGACGGGATGGGCAGGCCGGCGTCGGCGATGACCAGCGTATCCAGGTGGCCCAGTCCGGCGATGGCGCTCGAAAGCGGTTGGTTCAACAAGACCGTCTTCTTCATAGGCCCTGCTCCTGCTCACGCCAGCCGCCGGCACGAATCGCGCTCGACCAGCACAACCGGCAGGGCCTCCTGCACGGGCGGCGTGTCATCGGATTTTTGCAGCCGTGTCACCAGGCGCTCGACAGCCAGGCGACCAAGCTCCTGGGCGGGCTGGGCAATCGTCGTCAGGCGCGGCACAGTGTACGAGGCCAGCGGGATGTCGTCGTAGCCGACCACCGAGATGTCATCCGGCACGTGCAGCCCCGCCTCGTGAATGGCGCACAGCGCGCCGACTGCCATCAGGTCGTTGCAGGCGAAGACCGCCGTCGGGGGGGCGGCGAGCGCCAGAAGTTGGCGGCAGGCCCGGTAGCCGCTCTCGTGCTGGAAGTCACCGGTTACGACAAGCGTCCGGTCAATGGGCAGCCCTGCGCCGCGCAGCGCCTCGAAGTACCCCGTCACCCGGTCGGCGCTCGGCGTCAGGAAGGACGGCCCGGTGATGCACCCGATGCGGCGGTGGCCCAGGCCGAGCAGGTAGCTCGTCGCCAGCAAGCCGCCCTCTTTGTTGGCCGTGAATAGTTCGTCCACTGCCGGGCTGTTCGCCGAGCGATCCACCATGACCACCGGCTTGCCGTGCGCCGCGAGCAGGGCAATGGACTCATTGTAAGCGCCGGTCGAGATGAGCAGAATGCCGTCCACCTGGCGGGAGATAAGCACCTCCAGGTAAGCCAGCTCGCGGTCGCGGTCGTCGTTGGCGTTGCCCAGGATGATATTGTATCCCCGGTCGAAGCAGGCTGCCTCGATGCCCAGCAGGATTTCGGCGAAGTAGGGATTGGCGCTGTTAGGCAGCAGCACGCCCAGAGTCATGGACTGGCTGCTGCGCAGGCTGCGCGCCAGGCGGTTGGGGCTGTAGCTGAGGTCGGCCATTGCTTGCAGCACGCGCTGGCGAGTGTCCGGGCTGACATAGCGCGTCCCGTTAATGACATGGGACACAGTGGAGGTAGACACCTGGGCCGCTTCGGCCACATCGCGGATGGTCGTCATGGCTCCCCGTTCATCGAAACGATTGCGCAATCGTTTCGCACTCATCATAGCGCAAGAAGCCCGCCGCCGTCAAGCGAGTCGTGGGCCTCGGTGCGTGCAAAACCTGTCAGGCAACAGGGTTGCGCTCCTTAGCCTCACCCCCGCTCGGCGCTGACGCGCCTCGCCGCCCCCTCTTCACGTCGTGGAGAGGGGGCAAGCCGAGCGCAGCGAGGCCAGGGGTGAGGCATACGGGCGCAGCAGAGCAGTGCCCCTACCGCCTGGGCGGTTGGCGCGCACAGCCTCCCCGCACACTGTTGACGGGGTGTGGCACATGGGGCATGATTGGGGCGCGATCTCATTGCCAGCGAGCGGCCCATGCGTGTCCTGATGCTGTCCAAGGCGTGCGTCATCGGCGCTTACCAGCGCAAGCTCGAAGAGATGGCAGCGCTGCCGGACGTGACGCTGCGCGTCCTCGTCCCACCGAGCTGGCGCGACCCCGCGCGCGGCGAGTTGCGCCTGGAACGAGCGCACGTCAC
>JAGPFT010000481.1 GCA_018056405.1 Anaerolineae bacterium | reverse complement strand
CAGCTTATATAGCAGCGCGGCGCTCATCTGTACTATGCCGGCGGGCTCGAGCAGGCCGGCGTTCAGCACGGTGTCCAGTTCGCCGGTTATGGTGACATACGCCACCAGGGCGACCAGGGTGATTTTGAAAACGCCCTGGCCGGCGCGTGTGGCCGAGTCGAGCGAGAACAGGCGCCGTACGCCGGTGGCGGGGTTGAGCTTCTCCAGCTTGGGCTCCAGGGGTTTTAAGGACGGCGAAAGGCCCGACTGGACCACCGCGCCGAGCGCCGTGGCCAGCAGCAAGAGTCCGAGGAAGGGCAACAGACCGCGCGCGGTTGCGAGCGCGACGCGCAGCACCACCGCGGCGAGGTCGCCTCCGGCTACGTCCGATGGTTCGCCGAGGTCGCTGGTCAATTGCAGCAAGCTGCCGAACAGTCCGCTGCCAAGTGTCTTCAACAGGATGGCTGCGGCCATGAGGGCGACCGCGGCGGTCAGGTCCACACTGCGGGGAATGCGGCCCTCGTCGCGCGCCTCTTGCAGGCGACGCGGGGTCGGTGCTTCAGTCCTGTCGCCGCCGTCGTCCAGAGCCATTCAGCCGCTGTCCCTTCAACTACACAGTGCCAATCAGTTCGTGCAGCCATTCCAGGCTGATATTCAGCGCGTTGACAAAGGCGCTCATGGCGGAAGGCAGGGCGACCGCCATGACGGCAAATCCGACGAGCGCCTTTATCGAAAAGCCCACCGTCACCACGTTCAGTTGCGGCACCGTGCGGGCGATGAACCCCATGGCCAGGTTGACCAGAAACAAGGTGAGTACGGCGGGGGCCGCGATGCGGATCGCGGTGACGCTGGCGACCGTCAATGCTTTCACCAGCAGGTCAGCCCCGAGGCGCATCGCGCCCCCGTCGCTCAGCAGCGGCAAACGGTCGAACGTATCCAGGCAGGCGGTAAGCAGGGCGCGGTGGCCGCCGACGACCATGTAAACCACAAGCGCGGTCTGGCCATAGAAGGTGCTCAACAGTGATTCTTCCTCGCCGGAACTGGGGTCGGCGATCTGACCGATCGCCAGTCCCGATTCCTGGGCGATCAGCAAGCCGCCCAGTTGTGCGCCGGCCAGGCAGGCGGCGATTGCCAGCCCCATAAGCACTCCCAGGGCCGCCTCCCCGGCCATGGCCAGGCTGAGGCCGGCGGCTGTATCCGGAACGGCGGGCGGCGACTGAATTAAAGGCGTCACCATAGCGGCCAGGGCCAGAATCATGATGGCCCGCAGGTGCGCGGGGACCGCCAAGGCGGAGAGCACTGGTTGCCAGGCGATCATGCCGGCGAGCCGCGCCAGCACCAGCGCGAACAGAGGCAGCTTCAAATACCAGGACAGCAGTTCGTAGGGCATACGTTATGTGGTAAAAGTCTCATATTCCTGCGAACATCGCCTGGGCGTAGTCAATCAGGCGCGTTGCCAGCCACGGTACGAGCAGCATGGTCGCGGCCACCATGGCTACAATCTTCGGCACCAATGCCAGAGTCTGGTCGTTCAATTGCGTCACGGTCTGGATGACGCTGATCACCAGGCCGACAACGACGCCTACGCCGAGCACCGGCGCGGCGATGATGAGGGACACCAGCAGTGCCTCACGGCCCAAGTCCAGCGCCGCCGTCATGTCCATGACAGCTCCTGGGAAGAGAGACCGCAGTATCTAGAGAAAAGGTCACGAAAGCGCATCTGACTGGGCCCTCAATACACGCTGGCCATGAGTGCGCCGGCAATCAGGTGCCAGCCGTCGGCGAGCACAAAGAGCAATAACTTGAACGGTAATGAGATCAGCACCGGCGGCAGCATCATCATGCCCATTGAAACCAGCACGGTGGCGATCACCATGTCGATCACCAGAAACGGCAGATAAATGCGGAATCCCAGGATGAACGAGGTTTTCAGCTCGCTGAGGATAAAAGCGGGAATCAGTGCGGACATCGGCACAGTGCTGCGCTGCAACGCGACTTCCGCAGGCACCGGCTGCCGCGTGGCGTACTCGTACATCAGGTAGACGTCTTCTTCATTGTTGGCCGCTTCGATCTGAGTGAACATGAAATGCCGCAGTTCACTGCTGGCGGCGCTGACGGCGTCGAGTTGGCCCAGGCGGCCGTCCAGGTAAGGATCGATGGCGTTGGCGCGCACGCGCTCCCAAGTCGGCGCCATCACCAAAAAGGTCAGAAAGAGGGCCAGCCCGATCATCACCTGCGACGGCGGCAACTGCTGCGTGCCCAGCGCCTGACGCAGCAGGACCAGCACGATGAGCATCCGCGCAAAAGAGGTCATCATCAGCAGAATACTGGGCGCCACCGTCAGTAACGTCATCAGCACCAGAATTTGCATCGTGGCGCTGAGCGACTCCTTGGACTTGGCGGGCGGCAGCAGTTGACTCACGTCGGGTATGTAAACCGGGTCACTGGCCGCGGCCGCCGGTGTTGCAGCGGCCGGGTCTTGAGCCGCCAAAGGTACGGCGAGAGCAATCGTCAGGGGCAGAAGCAGGTAAATCCACAGCGCCCGCCGGTCAGGCCGGAACCCGCTATTGCCAGCAATCCCAGGCGCGGCGCCCCGCGCAGCACTGGTGTGCTCTGGGGTCGGATGTGCTGGCCGGGCTGCGTGGTTCATCGCCTGATCCCTCGTCCCAAGCTCGTGTGAATGAGGCTCCCTGCCGTCAGGCCCCTGCGGCGGCGAGTTTTTCCATTCGCCGCAGTGCTTGAGACAATTTGTGCTTCACCTCGCCGAGTCCCGGCGCATCCTGCCCGGCGGTCGCCGGCGCGGGCTCGGTGTAAGCGCGTGATTCTGTTTCGAGACAAGCCTGGAATTCGGCGCGCTGTCCGTTCGCCTGCGGCCGCTGACCGGCGACACGGGCCGCCAGGTCCGCATCCTGGACGACCGTCAGGGCCCGAATTGAATCGTGAGTAGTACCCAGCAAGACAAGTTGCGGGCCGACGCGAACCAGGCACAGCCCCTGCCGCGGCCCGATGCTCGTGCGGTGCAGCACCTGGATCAAACCCGGCTCAGCTCCGCGCCAGCGTGATCCAAAACGGTTGCCGGCCCCGGACGCTGCCCGGTATCCCCAAGCCAACAGCACAATGAGCGCAACGACGCCGGCCAGAGACGCCGAGGTTCGCACCAAACTGC
>JAGPFT010000021.1 GCA_018056405.1 Anaerolineae bacterium | reverse complement strand
TCTCAACCGGTCCATCACAGAGCGCGCAGTGGTCGCAGAGAAAGCCTCAGAGCTTTTCCGACTTTCCCCTCCGCGTCCTCGTCATCTCAGCGGCTCAAGATCACTGCCCCAAAAAGCGAATGCACCCCCCTCCCCACGATTGTTTTGCCTGCGCTTCAAGTTGCATTACAATGCAGATGAACGTGGAAATTCCGCCCAGCAGCGCGCCGCACCGCGGCGCTCGAGGAGCGTGTTATGCGCAGCCGGACACCTCTCTTTCGTGCAGCCTGGGTGATCGTCGCCCTGACCCTGGCGGCGCTGGCCTGCACCCTGCAGATCGGTGGCGAGGGAGGCGCTGGCGTGACGGCTAGCCCGCCGCTGCAACGCCCGTCCGTCGAAATCCTGCAACCAGCGGAAGGGCAGACGCTCGCCGTCGGCCAGACGGTGTCGGTACGGGCGCGGGCGACCAGCCCCTCCGGGGTGACGCTCGTCGAGCTGCTGGTCAACAACGTCCGCGTCAACAGCCAGGCCCCCGCCGAGTCGCTCAACCCGATGGTTGTCGAGGTGGTGATGGACTACACGCCCGACCGCCCCGGCACGGTGGTGCTGGCCGTGCAGGCGTACAGCGGCCAGATAGTGGGCGTCCCCGCCCAACGCACAATCACCGTGCTGCCGGCGCTGTCGCCTGGCACGGGCGGTGTGGACACTCCGCAGACAATCCCGCAGGCGACGGCCACCATCTTCAACCCGGTTTGCCGGGCGCGCGTTAATGTCGGCGGCTTGCGGATGCGCACCGGCCCTGGCACCGAGTACGACATCATGCGCAACTTCACGGCGGGGGACGAGCCGCTGATCATCGGCTACGCTGACCGCAGCGATGGCCGTTGGTGGCAGGTCTCGTGGTCGGGATCCATCGGCTGGGCTGCCGCCGCCTACACGACTCAACTGGGCAACTGCGGTGCGATCCAGCCCGCCGTCGTGCCGGCTTCGCCTACGCCCGCGCCCAGCGTCACGCCGCCGCCGACCCAGCCGGGCACAACAGCCACTCCCACCCTGCCTGACCTGTTCCTGACGCTGCTGGAAGGCGTCTCCGAGATACAGCTTGGCGCGAACGGCACCGCCCAGGCCAACTTCGCCATGCAGGTGCGCAACGGCGGCGGTCAGGCCACCGGGCCGTTCCGTGTGGCCGTGCTCAAGCCGGACGGCCAGACGGACTACTTCAACGTGCCGGGGCTGGCCCCTGGCCAGACGGTGGACGTGCCCGCGCCGGGTGGCTTCATTGTCGTCTTCAACACGCCTGGCGTGGCCCGCATTCTGGTGACAGTGGACGATCAGAACGCTATCGCCGAGAGCAACGAGGCCAACAACCAGGCCTACCGCGATGTGGTGGTGACCCCTGGCCCGGCGACCAACCCACCCCCTCTCGTGCCGACCAACACACCGGAGCAGGTCAGTGCCCCGCTTGCCGTGCCCACCGAGAGCATCAGCCCCCTCGTCGCCGAGCCGCAGACTCTGCCGCAGGCCCAGCCTCTCGTGGCTCTCGGCCCGATCAGCCCGGCCAACGCCGGCCAGGTGATCGAGATCGCAGCCATGCCGGGGCACGGGGGCACCATCACCGGCCTGGACTTCAACGCGGCGGGGACGCGGCTGGCCTCGTCCAGCCGCGATGGGACGGCCCGCCTGTGGGATGTCTACCTGGAGAGCGAACTGCTCATCCTGGCCGGGCACAATGACCGCGTGCAGGGTGTCGCCTTCAGCCCGCTGGGGGACCAGGTCGCCTCGGCCAGCCTGGATGGGACGGTGCGCCTGTGGGATGCAGCCAGCGGCGCGTCGCTGCTGACGCTGGTGCACGGCGCGCCGGTAGAGGGTACCGCCTTCAGTCCTGACGGGTCGCGGGTGGCCTCGGCGGGCGAGAACCCGGACGCCGGGGGCGGCCTGAGCGGGCTGACCCGCGTGTGGGACGCGCGCTCAGGCGTTGAGATCGACTCCTTCCAGACCTTCGGCGTGGCGACGGGCGTCAGCTTCCTGAACAACAACACCCTGGTGATCGCCACCGCCGCCAGGGATTGCAGCCTGGGCGGGGGCGAAGTGGCGCTGTTTGAGATTGGCTCTGCGGAGGAGGCGCTGCTGACCCTGGCCGAAGGGCCAACCTTCGACCGGCTGGCCGTTGACCCCGCAAGCGGCCTGATCGCGGCCAGCAGCCAGCAAGACATCTGCGCAGGCAACGCCATCGCGCGGGTGTGGACGAGCGGCGGGGCGCTGACGGCAGCGCTCGATCACGGCTCCAATGCGGTGACCGGTCTCGCCTTCAATCCAGGGAGCACTCTGCTCGCCACCACGACGGTAGACGGGTCGGTGCGGCTGTGGGATCTCAGCACGAGCGTCCAGCTTGCCGCGCTGAGCGCCGGCGGCTCGGTGGAAGCCGTCGCCTTCAGCCCGGACGGGACGCGCCTCGCTTCCGGCGGCGCTGCCGATGCCGTGCTGCTGTGGGGCGTGGGGTAAGCCCCGCTTGCGAATTGCGAATTACGAATTGCGAAGTGCGGATTGCGAAATGAGTTCCCTCTCGCCCCGTTGAGGGAGAGGGGCGGACAGGTGTTGAGCGAGCGTGAAGACAGGCGAACATCTCACGTCTAGCCTCACCCCCTGGCCCCCTCTCCACAGGGTGGAGAGGGGGAGTCAGGCTGCTATGAAGTCCCCTCTCCACCACGTGGGGAGGGGATTTAGGGGTGGGGCTAATATTACACACGTCATCACCTTGCCCATCTCAATGATTCCCATCTGCCTGCCCGCCCCTGAAGCTTTGTTGAGGGAGAGGGGAGCGGATTGCGAATTGCGGATTGCGGATTGCGGATTGCGAAATGAGTTCCCCCTCGCCTTGTTAAGAGAGGGGCGTGCAGGGGGGAGGGGGTTCCATGCACGCTCTAAGAGGCGGATCATGAGCCATGCCCGGCGTAGCGCGCGCATCCCGGCCCTGATCGTCGCGGCTCTGCTGGCGGGAGCGACGCTGGCCTGCACCGCCACCTTGGAAAGCGGCACGCCGGACGCACGGCCCGCCGGCGGTGAGGGTGTGGCCGGCCCGGCACCGACCGTGCGCATCGTCGAGCCGGCGAGCGGGGTGCGCGTGGCTGCCAATCAGCCCCTCGACATCACCGTAGCCACCGACACGACGACGACCAGCTTCCTGATGAGCGTGGGCGGGCGCGTGGCCACGTCCAAAGCCCTCCCCGCCGAGCAGTCCGGCCCGACCCAGGCCATCCTCACCTGGACGCCCGACCGCGAAGGGACGTACACCGTGCAGGTCGTCGCCTTCAACGGCCCCGCCGCCAGCCAACCCGCCGCCCTGATCGTGGAGGTCAGCGGCGTGGCCAGCAGCCCGGCTTCCGGCGGCGTGGCGGGCTGTGTGGGGCGCGTCGTAGTGGATAGCCTCAACTACCGCGAGGGACCGGGCACCGGCGCAACGCGGCTCGGCCAGTTCGCGCTCGGCGAGACGGTGACGGTCATCGGGCGCAACGCCGACTCCGGCTGGTGGAAGGTGCAGCGGGCCAACGCGCAGCAGGTGTGGGCCGCCAACAACGCGCAGTGGCTCCAGGTGGAGGGCCAGTGCGACGCCGTGCCGGTGAGCGGCTAGAGCGTGTGATGCGCTTTCAACCCCTATCCCCCCAGCCCCCTTTCCCTGCTTGCGGGGAAAGGGGGAGCAGGCTTAAGTCCCTCCCTGCTGGCGGGGAGGGATTTAGGGTGGGGTTGTCCTTCTATCATCTTTCAGAGCACAAGGCAGGCGCTTACTCCACCACCCCTGTCGGCAGGGGCGCGCCGTTCCACACCGCGTCGTAGTTCGGCCCCAGCGTCGCCGTCGGCACCCAGACCAGGTCGCATACCCAGATGATCTGGTAGTACTGCCCGCTGGCGTCCAGGCCGAGCACGCGCGCTGAGTTGCCCGCCGTGATCGTCACCAGCGGACTGGTCAACTTGCCGGGTGCCCAGTAGAGGGGCGCATCGGCCACAAAGGTGCCACCAACCGCCGTCGCCGGAATGGGCAGCAGCATGTCGCAGCCGGGCAGGGCGGTCAGACTGGTCTGGATGTTGTCAATGGCGAAGCAGCCACCGTCGGGCGTGGAAAGCTCAATCGCGTCAACCGTCGCGCCCACGCTGGCTGTGCCTTCGGGGGAGAAGAAGCCACCCGGCACGATCCCGGTGAACGTTTGCCCGAAGACCTGCCCGCCGCCATGCAGACCACGCACGGAGAGTCGCCCAGACGGGGACTCGGTGGCAAAGTCGAACATCACGTTGGTCTGCGGAGAGGCGAAGGCGATGCGCAGTACATTGCCGTAGCAGACAGGGATCCCCTGCAGGGCCGGACCCTCCGGAGGCACTCCCCCTTCGCCGACAGGATTGAGGAGCACATGGCCGGTCAGGCGCGAGAAGAAGCCGCTTGCCACAGCGAAACTGCCCGCCGGCGTGCTGGAGAAGGTCATGCCGGATACGGTCAGCGCTTCGGCGAGAGTCCCGGTCCCGAACTCTTCGAAGCCGGTTGAGTAGGCCAGTGCCGTCCCGGTCATGACGACCAGGCTGGTCAGCACTGCGATCACGAGAATCAGGAATAGCTTATTTCGCATGAGCTCCCTCCATGGGTTAAGGCCAGAACACGAACGCTCATTCGCTTCTGGCTATAGCACTCAAGGGCATATATCCGCCTCAAGTTGGTAACAGCCAATAGTTGAACTTCCTTAAGAGTACATCCGATCTTTCCTGCGAGCAACCCCCTTGCTGCCGAATCCGCCGCTGGAGCACGAGATTGCGAACGAAAAAACGCCCGCCCCAGTCAGGTGGCCGGGGCGGGTGCGGGCAATCGCGAGGCGGCAGGCGCTTACTCCACCACCCCTGTCGGCAGGGGCGCGCCGTTCCACACCGCGTCGTAGTTCGGCCCCAGCGTCGCCCTGGGCACCCACAGGAAGTCGCACACCCAGATGATCTTGTAGTACTGGCCAGTGGCGTCCAGGCCGAGCACGCGCGCCGAGTTGCCCGCCGTGATCGTCACCAGCGGACTGGTCAGCTCGCCAGGTGCCCAGTAGACCGGCGCGTCGGCCACGAAGGTGCCACCGACCGCCGTCGCCGGGATGGGCATCAGCACGTCGCAGCCGGGCAAAACCACACCCGTCGGACCGGAGAAAGTAACCGAGTACGTGCCCGCCACGCAGTTCAGCGTGAGCCGTGTCTCGTAGATGGGTTGCTCGTCAGCGTTATACAGGCGCAGAATGACCGTCGCCGGTTCAGGGATGGGGAAATTAGCCGTCTGAAGGCCGCGATCGTTGGCGTCGTACAGATACCAGCTTGGGTCGGAGGGAGTCGTCGGGCCGATGTACTCGTCCATATAGACCAGGCCACCTGCCTCAACCCACGTTTCCTGATAGTAGTTGGCACCGGGATCAATGTTGGAGTAAGCAACGTTGAAGCCTGTGGCACTCGACGCACAGCCGATGCTGATGGCCGAGACGACTGTCCAGGTCTCACCTGCCGCACGGACAGTTTCCCTGGGCACTGCGGTCAGCGCAAACGTCAACGCAAGGGCTACGATCAGCGCAAACAACCGTGTTTTGGTCATGGCGATTCAATCCCTTCTCTGGCAACGAGCCAGCTATAGGCTGACTTTGGTGAAACGGTCTTCTTACGTGTCCACCTATTATAACCGAATTTTATTACAGAATAAAGAGATTACGAAGGGAATAGAGATTTGCACAGCCCGATGGCTTCGCCGCGCTGCCGCCCGCTGTGGTATACTACGCACATCCGTTCAAGTGCTGCCGGACGAAGGAGCGCGCCATGTCCCGCCCTACCCTCGTGCTGATTGACGGCCACGCGCTGGCCTATCGCATGTTCTTCGCCCTGCCGCTGCAGGGCTTCCAGACCAAAGCCGGCGAACCGACCAACGCCGTCTACGGCTTCGCCCGTACCCTGCTCGACCTGCTCGACGAGCACCCCGACTATCTGGCTGTGAGCTTCGACCAGGGCCTTTCCGGGCGCGGCGATCTGTACCCCGACTACAAGGGCACGCGCGAGAAGATGCCCGACGACCTGCGCCTTCAGCTTAACCGCATCCGCGACCTGATCACCGCCTTCAACATCCCCATCCTGGAACTGGAGGGCTACGAGGCCGACGACGTGATCGGCTCCGTCGCGCCGCAGGCCGAGGCGCAGGGCGTGGACGTGCGCATCATCACCGGCGACCGCGACCTCCTGCAACTGCTCAGCGAGCACACCACCGTTCAGCTTCCCGCCAAGCGTCAGGGCAACGGGCCGGAATTCTGGGACCTGGCCCGCTTCCGCGCCGAGTACGGGCTGGAGCCAGCGCAGTTGGTCGAGATGAAGGGACTGATGGGCGATTCGTCGGACAACATCCCCGGCGTGAAGGGCGTCGGCGAAAAGACGGCGGCCAAATTGATCGCCGAGCACGGCAGCGTCGCCGGCGTCTACGAGCACCTGGACGCGCTCAAAGGCGCGCTGCACGACAGGCTGGCCGCCGAGCGCGACAGCGCCTTCCTCTCGCGCAACCTGGCGCAGATCAAGCGCGACGTGCCGGTGACGCTCGATCTGTCCGCCTGCGTCGCTCACGACTACCGCTACGAGGATGTGGAGGCGCTGTTCCGCGCGTTGGAGTTCCGCAGCCTGGTAGACCGCCTGCCGCGCCCCACCCCCGGCAGGCAGCAACTCAGCATGTTCGCCCTGCACGACGAACAGCAGCAGGCCGCCGCGCGCGAGCCGCTGGTGGACTTCACCGTTGTGGACAGCGAGGAGACGCTCGCCGCGCTGGTGGAGCAGCTTGAGTCAGCGGAGATGATCGCCTTCGACGTGGAGACGACCTCCACCGACCAGATGCGCGCCGACCTGGTGGGCATCGCCCTGGCCACAGACGGCGAGCGCGGCTGGTACGTCCCGGTCGGGCATATCGCGCCCAACGCCCCGGCGCGCGGCTCCGCCGACCAGCCGGACTTGCTGGCCGGGCACACGCCGCGTCAGCTCCCCCTGCAGACGGTGATCGCTGCGCTGCGTCCCACCCTGACCGACCCGCGCATCCCCAAAGTGGCCCACAACGCCAGCTATGACCTGGTGGTCATGCGCCGCTACGGGATTGACGTGACGCCGATCACCTTCGACACGATGATCGCTGAGTGGGTCAGCGACCCGTCGAGCCGCAACCTGGGGCTGAAGGCGTTGGCCTGGGTGCGCACCGGCGCGCAGATGACGCCCATTGATGCGCTGATCGGCTCCGGGCGCGAGCAGATCACCATGGACCGCGTGCCGGTCGAGAAGGCCGCGCCCTACGCCGCCGCCGACGCGGCCATCACCCGCCGCCTGGTGGACATCCTGCGCCCGGAGCTAGAGGAGCGCCAGGTGTGGAAGCTATTCAGCGAGATCGAGATGCCGCTGGTGCCGGTCCTCGCCGACATGGAAATGGCCGGCGTGCTGCTCGACGTGGACTATCTGCGCGAACTCAGCGCCGACCTGGGCGAGCGGCTGGCCGCGCTGCAACAGGAAATCTACGCCAACAGCGGCGGCTACGGCGAGTTCAATTTGGGCAGCCCCAAACAACTCAATGACGTGCTGTTCGGCAAGCTGCGCCTGCCCACCGAGGGCCTGCGCAAGACGACACACGGCTTCAGCACCGACGCCGGCACCCTGGAAGCGCTGCGCGATCAGCACCCCATCGTCGGGCTGATCCTCGCCTGGCGCGAGCTAGACAAGCTGCGCAGCACCTACGTGGATGCCCTGCCCGCCCTGATCAACCCGGTCACCGGGCGCGTGCACACCAATTTCAACCAGACGGGCACCGTCACCGGGCGGCTGTCGTCCAGCGACCCGAACCTGCAAAACATCCCTGTCCGCAGCGAGGAAGGCCGCCGCGTGCGCCGGGCCTTCGTCGCTCCGCCGGGACACAAGCTGCTCTCGGTGGACTACAGCCAGGTGGAGCTACGCATCCTGGCCCACTACAGCCAGGACGCCGCCCTGCTGAAGGCGTTCCACGATGGGGTGGACATTCACCGGGCGACCGCCGCCGCCGTCTACCAGGTGCCGCTCGACCAGGTGACCTACGAGCAGCGCCGCTTCGCCAAGGCGGTCAACTTCGGGCTGATGTACGGCATGGGCGCCTTCCGCCTGGCCCGCGATAGCAACCTCACCCTGGCCGAGGCGGAGGACTTCATCGCCACCTACTTCGCTCAGTTCCCTGGCGTGCGTGCCTACCTGGACGAAGCGCGCGCCCGCGCCGCTCGCCTCGGCTACGTCGAGACGCTGCTGGGCCGCCGCCGCTACTTCCCCGAACTGAGCGAGAAACTGGGGCGCAAAGTGGACTTCCAGGCGCGGCAGCGCGCCGAGCGCGAGGCGATCAACATGCCCATCCAGGGCACGGCGGCGGACATCATCAAGATCGCCATGATTAACCTGGCGCGGGCGCTGCGCGAGGAGCGCCGCCGGGCACGCATGATCCTGCAGGTGCACGACGAACTGGTGCTCGAAGTGCCGGACGATGAACTGGATCGCGTTGCGCCGCTGGTCGTCGAGGTGATGGAAACGGCCTTCACGCTGGACGCGCCGCTGGTCGCCGACGCGAGCGTCGGGCCAAGCTGGGCGGAGATGGAGCGGTGGGGGCGCAGGTGAGGCCTCTCCCCCTCCATCCCCTCCCTGGCTTGGCCGGGGAGGGGGCCAGGGGGAGGGGCCTCCGAGGAGAGTTCGCCATGCCAGCCACAGGCCTCTCCCCCTCAATCCCCCTCTCCGGCAGAGCCAGAGAGGGGGACTTGGATCGCCGGATGAGACTTTTTCCCCCTCCCTAGCTCGGCTGGGGAGGGGGCCAGGGGGAGGGGCCTCCGAGGGGAGCGTGCCATGCCAGCCACAGGCCTCTCCCCCTCAATCCCCTCCCTAGCTCGGCTGGGGAGGGGGCAGGAGGAGGGGCCTCCGAGGGGAGTGTGCCATGCCCGGAACGCGCAAATCATCCAGCCCGCAGCGTCGTTATCAGCAAAGCGTAGCCGCACGCGAGATGCGGCGCGAGCCTACCCCTGCCGAAGACCTGCTCTGGCAGCGCCTGCGCCGCAAGCAACTCGGCGTGTGCTTTCGCCGCCAGCACTCGATTGACCGCTTCATCGTGGATTTCTACTGCGCAGAGGCAAGTCTGGTTGTTGAAATAGACGGCCCGATCCACGATCAACCCAACGCTGACGCCGAACGTCAAGCTGTGCTCGAAGGGCTGGGGCTGCGTGTGCTTCGCGTGTCGAACGCCGAGACAGAACGCGCCCCGGACGAGGTCATTGCGCGAATCGTCGCGCATCTAGATCGGCCCGCTGGTCAGGTGACTGACGCCTCTCCCCCTCCATCCCCCTCTCCAGCCGAGCCAGAGAGGGGGACTTGAGCCAGCGCCTCCCCGCGCCTCAGACACCTTCTGAGGCGCTTCGTTTGCCATGCTCTCACCCCACGCTTAAGCTACGCTTGCCGTAAGGTTATGACTTTCAAACGACTCCCCAGGGGAGATACCTTGTATAATGTTAATTAACATCTAGGGGCTTCATAGAAAATACGGGACGGCAACATCTAGAATGAAGAAGGAGTGGAGTGCAATGCGTGTTCGATGGGTTTCTGTCATGGTGCTGCTCGGCCTGGTGCTGGCGCTGGCCTATGTGCCCCAGGTCGGGCAGGTTCGCGCGGCGGGCGAGCAGTGGCTCGTCAAAGACCGCATCTCGACAGGCTGCCTCAGCGGCCAGACGGGCTTTGAGGTGGAGTTTCGCAACCTGACGGCAGGCGAGGTCTACTACGCCGATACCATCGTCAAGGACTTCGCCGGTGTCGTCTACATGGACGAGTATTTCTCGGCCATCGCACCCGCCGCGCCCCCCTTCGACAATGACTGGTATGTCTACGACCTCAACGATCGCGGCTTGCAGACCGGCTCGTTCCCCTTGCCGGAGAACCAGGTGCTGACCCTGGTCGTCACCCTGCGTGACAAGCACCAGCAGGAATTGTGGAAGACCGAAGTGCACTTCACCTGCAACGCCGATGATTTCGGCGTGGCCAGCGTCCCTGGTTGCGACCAGTACATGCCGATCACGGCGTCCTCGGTGGTGGGCACTTTCGTGTTTGACGCGCCGCTGTACTGGGCGCCCGGTGAGCTAGTTGCCCCCTATATGACCATCCCGGCGGGCAACACGGCCTGGGTGCTGGGCACCGACGCTAGCGGCGCCTATTACAAGATCGTCTGGGTGTGCAATGTGCTCTACGTGCCGCGTGGCACGATGGGGCCGAACTTCGACGTGGTGTGGGGCGGCAGGGCGCTGCCGACCAGCAACGGCCAATAGTCCCCACAAGCCGGGTGCGCGCGGAAGTCGCCAGCGTCTCGCTTCGCACAGGAGCGCTCCCGGCCTCGCTACGCTCGGCTTGCCCTTTCTCCAACGTGGAGAGGGAGCGGCGAGGCCCGCGTCAGTGGGCCGAGCGGGGGGTGAGGTAAAGCGGGGCACAGCGGAGAGATCGCCGCAAAAGAGCGTATTGCGATACGCCCCGCCAGACTTCCGAAGTTCCCAAAACTTCGGAAGTCTCTTGCTGCGCAAGGCCCCTCCCCCTGGCCCTCTTCCCGGCAAAGTCAGGGAGAGGGAAAACGTCTCATCTGGCGGTCAAAGTCCCCCTCTCTAGCTCTGCTGGAGAGGGGGACTTAGGGGGAGAGGCGTGCGCGGGGCGTATGGCCATACGCCCCTACGCCTGACGCTGGAACGCCAGGAAGCTGGCAATCTCGCGGTCGCTCAGGTCGCGCGGCGGGCTAGCGAAATAGTACCCATCCGCCCACAACGGCTGCCCGAAGGCCAGGTCGGGGAATTCGTCGGCACTGCGCTGCGCGGTCGCGGCCATCAGCCGGGCGATGGCCTGGTCGGGGTGAATCTTCTGCGGCACATCCAGCGACACCAGCACGTAATCCGTCTGCACGTCGAGCGCCAGCACCCGCCAGCGATCCGCTTCCGCCGCGTCCACAATCCACTCCTTGAGCGCCTCGGCGAATTCACTGCGCAGTTCCAGGTGCGGGTCATGAGGAACCCACAGGCAGGTATAGCCCGTGTACGGCCCCTCGTCGGCCTGCGGGGCAGCGTCCTGGGGGAGCGCGGCGGCCTCGGCTTCAGCTTCGGCGACGGCAGCAGCCTCCGCCTCCACTTCAAGCGCCTCTGGACGGCGAGGTCTGGTACGCGCGGCTGGCCCTTCCTCGCGCGCAGCGGGCAGTTCGGCCATCAGGTTGAGCGATTCACCGAGCCGGCGCGCTTGGCGGCGGATGGTGCGCAGAGGGGTGTTGGTGCCGAAGACCATGCTCAGTGTCATGTCCGCCTCGACGCGGGTGCTATAGAGCAGGAATTCGCCCGCGTCTGGCAACGCGATGAAGCGAATCAGCGCGTCGGAAGCGGCGGGGCTGGTGCACCAGGCCGCGTCAACCGTGCTGAGCAGCCGCGCTATGGCCGCATCGGGCAGGTCGCCGGCGCTGGCCAGCAGACGCCCCGGACGGCTGAGCATGGTCGCCTGCGCCGAGCTTTCCAGCGAGTACTGGGTCAGGCGCACCGCTATCTGGGCAATGCCGGTGTCTTCGACGTCCTCCTCCCGTTCCAGAGGAACAGCCGCCATGTCTATCGCTGCTGGCCCAGCGGAACGCTCCTCGGCGGTGAGCAGGGGCATGGGGGGTGCGGGAGGCACAGACGAGGGCGCTTCTGGGGGCTGCTCCTCCCTGGCGCTGACCTCCTCCCGTTCCAGCTCTGGCGGGGCCATCTCTGGCAGCGACTCTTCGAGCGGCGCGGGTTCGAACGACTCCCCCTGCTCCGCCCACTCTGGAACCTCTTCGAGCGCAAAAGCGGCTGGTTCGGCATAAAGCGGCTCACCCGGCTCAGCGCCCAGCAGCCCGGCCTCCAACGGCTCGGCAACGGCTGGTTCACTTTCCGGCGGCTCGGCGAAGTCCCAGGCGTCCTGGCGCACGCCGGCATAGAACAGCTCGGCAACGTGGGCCTCTGACATAGAAGCATCCGCCGCCGTTTGCGCAGCATCGGCCAGGTCGCGCAGTTCGTCGGGGAAGACCTCTTCAGCGGATTCCGGTGCCTCCGGCGCAGCGAAGATCGCGTCCAGGTCGAGCGTTGCCGCGTCAGAATAGGCGTCAGGCCGGGACGCGGGGCGCGTGTCTTCCAGCGACGGCTGCGGCTCACCGCCCTCAACCCCCTCCATCTCGTCGAAGATCGTCTCCAGGTCGCGCGCGCCGCCAAGCCCCGCGTCGGTGTCCCACGATGGCAGCGGCTTCAGATGGGGACGCTCCGGCTGCAAGGGGGGAAGTTGCTCTTCGATCTGCTCCAGAAGTTGCGTGAGCGAGAAATCGTCCCCGTCCTCAGCGCTGGCGACAGCAGCGAGCGCCGCCGTAGCCGGATAATGGCGCGAGTCCTGCGGCATAGCCGGCGGTTCTCCGAACGATTCCAACGATTCGGCCAGCGTCCGGCCAGCCGCATCGTCCGGCGGAGCAGACGCTTCGCGCTCGTAGCCGGCCAGCCAGGCCGGGCTGCCGTCGTCAGGCGTCTCTTCGGGCGCGATCTGGTCGGCGGTATCGGGCACAGCAGCAAGCCGGGCATAGCTTGGCTCATCGTAGTCTTCGTCGCCCACGTCTTCACCGGCCAGGGCAGCCAGCACCCCCTCAAAGGACGGCTCGAACAGCCCCTCAATGACATCGCCGATGGTTGTGTCGTCCAGCGCCGCCTCGTCCGGCGGCTCGTTTTCCTGAGTGGGCGGCCCCGCACGACGAATCGCGTCGAGCACATAGTCTATGGCTGCGCCGCTGTCGGCAAGCTGCTCGGCCTGGCCGCTGTCGGCGGCGATGGACGCCAGCAACTCGTCGAGCCGCGTGCGCCGCTGCTGAGCGGCGTCGCGCGGGCGCAGCGACTCAACCAGATCGTGGAAAGCGCGATCATCAGGCGAGCGCTCGTACTCCTGCGGCGAGGAGCGAGCCACTGCGTCGAGCACATCGTCAAACTCAGCAGCGTCGTGCGCGCGGTAATCGGCAGCCAGGAACTCGCGCAGATCGTCCAGATCGTGGGGCGCATCCCCAGGCTGGACAGGCGGCTCTTCGAGGCGGGCAGGGCGCTCCGGCCAGGCGTGCGTCTCCAACAGCGTCCCCAGCGAATCCGTGTCCGCCAGCTTGCGCGTCTCCCCGGACTCTTCCTCGTCATCCAGCAAGCGCGTTTCGGGCGGCTCCGCCACACCACCGAGGGGGCGCGTGGACGCCGTTTCCTCCGGCCAGGCCAGCGGGCTTGTCGAGCCGGGCTGATCTTCGGTCTCCCAGGGCAGGAGATCGGCAGCGGGCGGCTCCTCACCTTCGGAGAAGGCTTCCGTCAGCGGGCTGATGGTCTCCCAGTCGTCGCTTTGATCGTCCTGAAGGTGGCCAAGCTGTTCCGTCTGGATGCGCTCGAAAACTTCGAACTCGGTCAGCAGGTCGCCTCCTTCCAACGGCGGCGACTCCGCTTCCTCGCTGACCAGCGCTTCGTCTGGCCCCTCCAATTCGTCCAGGTCGTGCAGCCCCTGGCGAATCTGGGCGCGCTCTTCCGCGCTGAAAAGCTCGGTGGGATGGCGCCCGCGCGTGTCTGGCGCAGGCTGTTCTTCAAGCATGGCGGGCAGCGGCGCATCCGGGGCGCGCGCCCGCCCTTGGATGACGGAGGGCATCTCTGGGGGGACAAACTCGTCACGGGCCATGCCATCGGGCGGCGCGATGACCGGCCCCTCAGCGCCGCCGATGAGGTCGCGCAGAAAAGCGATCAACTCGCGCGCCGTGAACGGCTTGGCCAGCAGGCCCTGCACGTCCCCCGTCTGGGCGCGCTCAAGCTGTTCTGCATCGTCCGACATCATGATCACAGGCAAGTCGGGCCTGATCTGGCGGATGAGGTCCACCAACGCCTGAGACCCCATGCCGGCCAGGTCGCAATCCAACAGGACGGCGTGATACTGGCTGTGCAGCAGGGCCTCCTGGGCCGCCTGGCCGTTGGCC
>JAGPFT010000480.1 GCA_018056405.1 Anaerolineae bacterium | reverse complement strand
GGCTGGCATATGCGCCGGCGTCGCCGTAGAGCGTGGCCTGGACAGCGGTCAGCGTCCCGTCGCGCTTGGCCCCGGTTTTGATGCGGATGATCGTGGCGTGGCGCTTGGGGTGGAAAAGCAGCGACTCCTGGCGCGTGTAGAGCATCTTGACCGGGCGACCGGTAACTTGGGCGAGCAGGGCGGCGTGAATCTGCCCGGCGATGTCCTCTTTGCCGCCGAAGCCGCCGCCGATCAGCGTGCCGCGCACGCGAACCTGGTCTTCGGGCAGGCCGAGGGCGGTGGCCGTCTGGCGGCGATCCTCGTAGGGAATCTGCGAGCCGACGTAGAGGGTCAGCTTGGGGTGCCCGGCGTCGTAACCGGCAGGTACGGCAATGGTGCACTCCGGCTCCATGAAGGCGTGCTCGACCGTCGGCGTGCGGTACTCGCGCTCGACGATCACATCGGCCTCGGCGAAGCCCTGCTCGATGTCGCCATGACGCACCTTGATATGCTTGAGCAGGTTGCCCGTCTCCCATTCTTCGTGGACGAGCGGCGCTTCCGGCGAGTGGGCAAACTGCGGGTCGCCGACGACGGTCAGCGGCTCGTAGTCCACTTCGATCAGTTCCAGGGCGCGGGCGGCGGTGTCGGCGTCGTCCGCAGCGACGATGGCCACCGCGTCGCCCATGTAGCGCACCTTGTCGGCGCACAGCACCGGCCAGTCGGCGTACACCAGGCCGTGAATGTTCTTGCCGGGCACGTCTTCGTGGGTCAGCACGGCGCGCACGCCGGGCAGCACTTTGGCCCGGCTGGTGTCAAGGCGCGTGATGCGCGCGTGGGGGTAGGCGGCGCGCAGCGTGCGCCCGACCAACATGCCGGGGAAAACGTAATCATCGGCGAACCTGGCCCGCCCGATCACCTTGTCCACGATCTCCTGCGGCGGGACGGGCCGGCCCACCGCAGTGAGCGGGGCGACCGTCTCGCGCGCCTGCCAGGGGATCGGCCCCTCGCCGCGCAGTTCGCTGGCCGCTGAGTGAATGGCGCAGATGACGCTGACATAGCCCGTGCAGCGGCAGAGCGTGTCCTTCAGCGCGACCTTGATCTCGTGATCGGACGGGTTCGGGTTGCTGTCGAGCAGGGCTTTGGCGGTCATGATCAGGCCGGGCGTGCAGAAGCCGCACTGCACCGCGCCATGCTCGACGAAGGCCCGCTGAAGCGGGTGCAGGGCGTCGCCGCGCGCCAGCCCCTCGATGGTGGTGATCGCCGCGCCCTGCGCCTTGAACGCCGGGTAGATGCACGAGTCAACGGGCGTGCCGTTCACCAGGACGGTGCACAGGCCACATTCGGCCTCTTCGCAACCGATCTTGGTGCCGGTCAGGCCCAGGTCGTAGCGCAGCACATGGGCCAGCGTGCGCGATTCGGGCACGTCGAGATCATAAGGGTTGTCGTTGACGGTGAGGTGCAGTTTGCTCATGATCGTCTCCCCCCTACTCCAGGCCTACGCCTTCGGGAATCGCTTCGCCGCTGCGCGCGCGTCCGGCGGCCAGCGGCAGCACGCGGCGCAGCAGCACCTCAATCATCTCCTGGCGGTAGGCGGCGGTGGCCCGGAACTTGCTGGTGCGCGGGTGTAGCGTCTGGCGGGCGACGCTCACCGCCTGCTCGACGGACTCCGCGCCGACCGTCGCCCCGCGCAGCACTTCCTCGACTGCCCCGGCCCGCGCCGGCACCTTGGCCACCGGCCCGATGCAGATGCGCAGATCGTCGTAGCGCTCGCCGGACTCATCCAGGCGCACCCACACCGCGCAGCCCAGGATGGGCAGGGCGACGCCCTGCGGGCGCATGATGCGCTTGAAGGCGCTGCCCTCGCGCCGGCCGCACAGCCGGAAGCGGAAGCCAACCAGCAGATCGCGCGTCTGATCCAGGCGCGACTGCCCCGGCCCGACGAAGAGATCGCCCAAGGGCAACCACTGCCGCACGCCATCGAGGGCGACATCGGCCTCGGCGTCGAGGGCGACCAGCGAGGTCGTGCCGTCCCCGGCGGGCAGGGCGTGGGCCACGTTGCCGCCGAGAGTGCCCACGTTGCGCACCTGCGGCCCGCCGACCACGCCGCAGCTTTCGACCAGGCAGGTCGCCCGCGCCGCCAGGACTGGCTCGGCCACGATCTGGGCATGGGTCACGCCCGCGCCGAGGGCCATCACGTCACCGTCCTGGCGCAGGGCGGCGATGCCGGTGATGCGGGTGATGTCCACTAGGGCATCGGGCCTGGGCATGTGCCCGTGCCGGATGTCCAGCAGCAGGTCGGTGCCGCCGGCGATGACGCGGGCGCGGCCCTGGTAGCCGGCCAATAAGGTGAGCGCTTCCTCAACGGTGGTGGGGGTATGATAATGCATCCAAAGAGACATGGGTCGTCCATTCCAGGCGCGCCAGGCGCTAACTCTAAGCGGATACTATCGGCAGGGGCACTTTTCGGTGAGCGAGGGTGCTCAACGCCGCCACACCCACAAGGGCATGAGCGACCTCCAGCCGGAGGTGGGACCATAAACTCTATACCGCCGAATCTAACATATCCGCGCCCCGCCGGTCAAACTCACCCAACCCACTCACTGGCCGCGCAAGGACGTAGGGAGGCAGAGTTGCAGGCGGGCACCGAACCGGGCGATTGCATCAAAATTCGCCGTGCGTCAGCCTGCTCGTAGGGGCGTATGCGATACGCCCCTACAGGCCTCTCCCCCTCAATCCCTCTCTCCAGCCGAGCTAGAGAGGGGGACTTGGATCGCCGCACATGGAGCTTTCCCCCTCTCCGGCTCTGCCAGGGAGGGGGCCAGGGGGAGGGGCCTTCTGCCGCACTAAGACTTCCGAAGTTTCCAAAACTTCGGAAGTCTGGCGTTCGAGCGCCCACCCCTACGAGGCCTCTCCCCCTCAATCCCCCTCTCCAGCCGAGCTAGAGAGGGGGACTTTGGTCGCCGCACGTGGCGCTTTCCCCCTCTCCGGCTCTGCCGGGGAGGGGGCCAGGGGGAGGGGCCTTCTGCCGCACTAAGACTTCCGAAGTTTCCAAAACTTCGGAAGTCTGGCGTTCGAGCGCCCGCCCCTACAGGCCTCTCCCCCTCAATCCCCCTCTCCAGCCGAGCTAGAGAGGGGGACTTGCCCGCCCAACGCGGCGCTTTCCCCCTCTCCGGC
>JAGPFT010000479.1 GCA_018056405.1 Anaerolineae bacterium | reverse complement strand
CCTGGAAACCAGCCTGGACGAGATCGCCATCCTGGAGCCGGATACCGCCCTGCTGCTGGTTGATCCGCTGAGTTGCCCGGACATCACCGACGAGGGCGTGACACCCTACACCGTCTACGTACAGCGTGGGCGGTTCATCTACCCCTACCAGGTCTATGAGCCATCGCCGGGCGCTGAGCCGGTCGTCGAACGCTGCGACGATGTGCTGGTGGACGAAGAAGTGCTCTATGTGCCCACGCCGGATGTGCGCACCTCGGTGCTCGATGCCGTGCGCTTCGACCTGGAAGCGCGCGGCGTAGACACCGCCGGCGGCGTGCTGCGCACTTTCCAGGCGATCACCTGGACGGACGAGGCGTTGGGCTGCCCGCCAGGGCCGCAGGCGACGCCGGTTCCCGCGCTCGCTGACGGCTATCTGGTGGTCTATGCAGTGGGCAGCCTCACTTACGAGTACCACACCGATGCAACCGGCGCGCGGATCGTGTTCTGCGCACGCGGCGGCGGGTACGAGTCGGTGGAGGCGTTCATCAGCGCGCTGGAAGCCGACGAGAACCTGGACGTGACTCGTGTAGAAGACGAAGTGGCCACCTACGACGGGCTGAGCGCGCAGGGCGTGCTGATCGAACTGACCACGCGCGGCTACCGCGTGGGAGTGTTCGCCTTCGGCTCGCCAGAGGAGACGCGCGCCGCCGCCGCCTTGATTGACGACCTGGATGTATCGCGCATCTTCGCTGCGGGCAAGGTGCTGATCGTCCAGGAAGAGAACAGCCCCCAGGTGTATAGCGTGCTGCTCCAGCACGCCGAGGAAGTGCGCGCGCCCGTCATCGAGCGACGCAATGCCGAGGCCACGCCCGATAGCGAGTAGAACGGCTGTTGGCGATGGGTGCACGAATGACCTGTCGCCAGGGGGAGTTCAGGATACTCTCTGAACGCCTCCCCCCTCAATCCCCCCTCCAGCCAAGCTAGAGGGGGAACGATCGGGCAGGCAGTTCTCCCCATCCCCCAGCAAAGCTGGGGGATGGGGCTGAGGGATAGGGGCCTTCGACAACTGCCTGACAACTCGTTCGTGGACCCGATGGCCCGCACGGTCTGGACTCAAGACTCCTCACTCCGAACTCGTCGCCCACCGCGAGTGTCGCTGCACAGGCTCAGTCCCCTCAGAACGGGCACACGTCGTTGAGGGTATAGGCGCGGTTGGCGTAGCCGTAGCTGTTGAGCACGCCGAGCACGTTCGCTCCGCTGGCAATGGCCGCCGCGCACGCCGCCCGCGCATCGCCCGTCGCGCGGAAGTTGTCCATGAACGCCTGCCCCATTTGGGCGAAGCCGTAGCCGGGCGTGCCGGGGGGATTCTCGCCGATCAGGGTGCTGAACCAGGTCTCGGCGCGGGCGTTGCCCAGCCGCGCGTAGGTGATGACGATGCGGAAGGCGGCATAAGCGCGCAGGGCTTCGGTCTCGCCGGAGGTCGTCCAGGCGAGCAGGTCGCGGTTAGTGCGCGCCTCGTCGTAAGCCAGGATCGCCGGACGCCACTGCCCGTCGCGCAGCAGGTCGTCGGCGTCGTAGATGGCGTGGATGCGGTAGCGCGCGCCGGGCACTTCCTCGCGCAGCGCCAGCACATAGTCCTCCCCATTCCAGTCCCACGTATCCAGCACGCTGCGCTGCGGGCCAGTCGCCGCCGTGCCGGGCGGGTTGATGGCAGCGGTCAGTTCCAGCACGCCGTCGCCCTCCACGTCCAGGACGCTGATCCGCCCGTTGATGGCCACGATCTGCCCGTTGTTCAGTTCTTCAAACACGCCGACAATCGTGTTCCAGCTCAGGATTTTAGCTTCCTTGACGCAGACCGCGCCGCTGCACGTCTCGCTGAAGAAGACCAGCTCGCTCTTGACATCGGTGTTCATGTCGCCCACGCGCACCAGTTCTGGCAGGGCGATGGCCGGATTGAATGCCGTCTGGTAGAGCAGGCGGTAGCCGCCGCTATCGCAGCCGTAGACGAGCAACTGGCCGGCGTTGAGTGGCGCTTCCTCGTTGTATGTGGCCGGGTTGTAGAGCGTGACAAGGACTTCGGGGATACCGTCGCCGGTCAGGTCGGTGTCCGCCTGAACGATGCCGCCCCGCTCGGTGATCGCGCCCCAGTTGCGCAGGGTCGCTTCGAGCACGGTGGACGAGCCGCCCGCCGACAGGTAGCGCCCGATCACCACGCTGGAGTCGTCGAAAGCGTCGGGGCGCGACGGCGGCGCGGGCACAGCGGGCGCGGGGCATTCGTCCGGCTGGAAGTAGGGAGCGGGCGGTGGGGCGGCGGCGGCCTGCGTAGCCGCCTGGATGGTGGCGAAGGCGGCGGTGGCCGTCGCGTTCGGCCCGACCGGATTGCCCACGCCGCCGCCGGGCAGGGGCGTAGCTGGGGCGGCGAACTGGCCGGTGGGCGTCACCAGCCACACCGACAGCCGTCCGCCGGGTGTGGCGGTCGTCAGCGGGCGGCGGGTGGGCGTGGGCGGCTCGCGGTTGCCGATCACGTCCGTGACCGAGTCGCAGGCGGCCAGCAATGCGGCGATCAGCAGCAGCGCCATCGCCAGGGCAGCGCGCAGATGTCGGGGTGTGCTCATGGGGCGAAGTATAGCGCGAGCGGCGGGCGGACAGCAATCGGCGGGAAGTGGAGGGTGCGTGCAAGACCTGTCAGGTAGGGGCGCTGCTCTGCTGCGCCCTGACCAGCCTCACCCCCGCTCGGCCCCCTGACGTGGGCCTCGCCGCCCCCTCTCCACGACGTGGAGAGGGGGCAAGCCGAGCGCAGCGACGCTGGAGGTGAGGCTGTGGGCCGGCGTCAGAATCGTCGCTGACAACCTTTGCACGCACCGGGAGCGGGCAGCGAGCAGCCATCAGCCGTCAGCCGTCAGCGGTCAGCAGCCTGAGGAGGGAGTCCATTCGCGCGTCGGACGATACTGCGGCGGCACGGATGGCATCCCCACAGGACCTGTTCTTGCTCCTGGCTGACTGCTGAAAGCTGATCGCCGAAAGCTGATTGCTGAACGCTGCTCGCGAACGAGCTGTGCGCACTCTTCACCCGCGCGCTGAAAGCTGCTATAATAGGGGCTGCAAGGGGGTGACAGGCTTCGACGTGGGAGGCTGGTCACAGACTGCAAGCCGAGGCGCTCTACCCTCGTTAATCCAGAGCAAACCAAC
>JAGPFT010000020.1 GCA_018056405.1 Anaerolineae bacterium | reverse complement strand
GCATCGCACTATGGCCCTGTGTTGCTGATCAGTGCGGCGCTCGCCTTTCTGCTGTTTCTGCTCGTCGAGGCGCACGTCTCGCACCCGCTGATCCGCCTGGGCATGTTCCGCAGCCGCAATGTCTCCGCCTCGTCGGCCACCAACTTCCTGGTGGGCTTCTGCCTGGCCATCGGGCTGGTCAGCGCCCCGCTGCTGGTCAACTTCCGCATGGACAGCCCGACGAGCCAGAACGTGCAGCACGCCGCCTACACCGCCGGGCTGCTGCTGTCCGGCCTGACCGTGCCAATGGCGCTTGCCGCAATTCCCGGCGGCTGGCTGAGCGAGCGGTCTGGCTACCGGCTGCCGACGATGCTGGGCCTGTTCGTCGCGGGGATCGGCTTCGCCCTCACCGGCGCGACGTGGGAGAGCGACACACCCTACTGGCTGATGGGCGCGCAGATGGCGATCATCGGCGTCGGCCTGGGCCTGACGATTTCCCCGATAGGCACCGCCGTGCTCAACGACGTGGGGGAGGGCGAGCGCGGCATCGCGGCGGCATTGATTCTGGTTCTGCGCTTGGTGGGCATGACCGTCGCCATCTCGTCGCTGACCATCTACGCGCTCGACCGCTTCGATGTGCTCGTCGCCGAGCGCATGGCAGGTGCCACTGCCAGCCTGGAAGAGACGGTGCTCGCCTCGCAGACAGCCAGCCTGGAAGCCGCCGTAGATGTCATCAGCGAGCTTCAGTTCGTCGGCGCTGCCGCCACGCTGATCGCGCTCGCCACCGCCCTGTGGATGCGCGGGGGCCGCACCAAGCGCGAGCGCGTTCCACTAACCTGAGCGCGTCTCCTCCTTCCACGCAGTGAGTGTCATCTTTGGCATGGGCTGGCGATCTTGAGGGTTTCGCTGCGTGATTTGTGGGGGCGGGTTTGCAAACCCGCCCCTACACGAACCAATCTTGCTCCCCACGCGAGAGGGTCCACGAACAACCTATTGCCAGGGGAGGTCATGACTACTCGGTGAACGCCTCCCCCCTCAATCCCCCCCCAGCCGAGCTAGAGGGGGGACGATCTGATAAGCGATTCTCCCCTTCCCTTAGCTTTGCTGGGGGAAGGGGATTGGGGCGCTCTGGCAATCGCCCAACAACTTGTTCGTAGACCCTACGCGAGATGTACCCTTGCCCCAGGTTGTGACCGATTCACAACGCTCCTATAATAGGCCGCATGGCGCGCGGAGAACCAGGCGCTACGGGGACACTTGCCATCATGACCAATCCGCCGACGATCCATGTGCTCGCCGCCGTCCCGCGCGAGGCGCTGACCCGCTTCCGCGACCACTTTGCCCGCGAGCCGCAGATGGCCCTGACGCTCGTCACCCGCCAGCAGGAGGCGATTGAGCACCTGGCCGATCCGCAGACGCGCACCGACGTGCTGGTGCTGGACGCGCAGTCGGGCGATACGTTCGAATTCGTCAGGCAGTTGCGCCATACCTACCCCCGCCTGCTGATCGTCCTCGTAGACGAGGAGGCGGATTTCGGCTTGCCGGGCCAGGCCGACGAGATTTCGGTGGCACCCTTCGCCGGAGATGACTTGCTGCGCCGGATCAAGCGGCTGGTCGAGGAGCGACGCCTGGAAACACTGCGCGCCGACACGCTACCTCCGGTGCGTCTGCTCGCCAAGTTGCTGGTACGGGCGCGCACGCCAGAGGCCATGATCCGCGCGGCAGTCGAGGCCATCCACGACCTGGACTACGACTACGTGGCCTTCTTCGGCGCAGACCCGGCAGCTCCCGACCAGCTCACGCTGCGCGCGCAGATTGGCCCGCCCCACCTGACCCATAGCGCACCATACCAGCAAGCCCAGAGCAGCACGCTGGTCGGGTGGGTGGCCCAGACCGGGCAGAGCCGCACCGTTGGCCCGGAAGACCGCCCGAACCATCCCTTTGTCCAGGGGGGATACTTGCAAACCGGGGTATGCGTGCCTGTCGGGGCGGCACTGCGCTTCGGCGCTTTGCTGGCCTGCCGCGCCCAGCCCAACAGCGTCCCCCAGAAGCATGTCATGCTGCTGGAGTTAGTCAGCGCACAGCTTGCCACCGCGCTGGCCAAACACGACCGGGCCTGAGGTGGCCCGCCCAACCGAGGAGCACATCAGCGCAAATGACGGTACAGGTCGGCAGTGCACGCAGCAAACCAGGGCAGATCGTCTACGGGACGTTCGAGGCGCTGCCGCTGCCCACGGGCGGGTCGGAGTTCTTCCCGGTCATCATCGCCCAGGGGCGCGAGGCGGCGGAACCTGTCCTGTGGCTGACAGCTAACATTCACGGCGGTGAGTATGATGGCATCGCGGTCATCCACCATCTGATCACCCCGGAACTGCTGGCCCAACTGCGCGGCACGCTGGTCGCCATTCCCACGCTCAGCCCGGCAGGACTGCGCACGGGTGAGCGCAGCCCCTACTACCTGGGCGGCAAAGACCCCAATCGCCTGTTCCCCGGCCTGTCGTCGCCCGATGCCGACTATCCCAACCATTTCGCTCCTGCTCTGGAACAAGCCTACAGTCGCCTGTTCGAGCGCATCAGCGCCACAGCCAACTACCTGATTGACCTGCACGATTTCGGCATCCGCTCGATCCCCTTTGCCTTCCGCGATCCGGTGTTCTACAGCAACGCTGCAGACAAAGTGATCGCCGAGAAGCTCCAACAGACAATGGGCCAGATGCTCGACGCGCTGGGCCTGACAGTGGTCAACGAGTTTGCGTCGGCGCGCTACATGGAGCTAAACCTGCATCGCTCGGTCAGCGGCGCGGCGCTTAACCGGGGGCGCATTCCGGCGATCACCATCGAGATCGGCGGGCAGAAGGCGGTCAACACGGACTACGTGCAGGCCGTGGTGATCGGCGTGCGCAACGTCATGCGCTGGGCGGAGATGCTGCCCGACCCGCCGGAGGCGCTGCCCGACATCCCGATCATCAGGCCCGGCTATCCCGTGCGGCGCACCATCCACCCGCGCGTACCGCAAGCCTGCATCGTCCATCACCTGGTTCAGCCCGGCGACCTGCTGGCCCCAGGCACGCCGGTTGCGCGCATGGTGGACATCTACGGGCGGGCCATCGGCCCGGATAGCGGGCTGCTGCGTACCAAGTTCGAGGGGTTTGTGCTCGGCCTGTTCCCCGGCATGGCCTTCTATCCTAACGATGCCATCATCGGCCTGGCCATCCGCGACCAGAACGAGCTGGTCGTGCAGGTTCCGCAGCTCTGACGGCCCCCACCCACCCCTGAGCGCGAAAAGCCGCCGGGTCTGTTCCCCCAGCGGCGGGTGTGTGCACAAGCTGTCGGGCAGTGTGCCGTGCCCTGGTTTACCTCACCCCCACTCGGCGCTGACGCGCCTCGTTGCCCCCTCTCCGCAACGGAGAGGGGGCTGGCCGAGCGCAGCGAGGCCGGGGGTGAGGTCAATGCCCCACGTCAAGCGAGTCGCTGACGATCTCTGCACGCACCCCTGGCGGCCAGTGCGGGCGGGCGGGGCAGTTGCTACCCACCTGCCCCGGCGAGACGCTCGGCGTACTGGCGCTTGTAGTATTCCAGGTACTCGCCGGTCTTGATCTTGCGCCACCACCACTCATTGGCCTGGTACCAGCGCACCGTCGCGGTCATCGCCTCCTCGAAGGTGTGCTGCGGCGTCCAGCCTAGCTCGGCGCGAATCTTGTCGTTGGTCAGGGCGTAGCGGCGGTCGTGACCGGGTCGGTCGGCCACATGGCGGATCAGGTTCTCCGGCTTGCCGAGCGCCCGCAGAATGAAGCGTGTGACCTCGACGTTGTGTAGCTCGTGCTCTCCGCCGACGTTGTAGATGGCGCCGGGCGTGCCCCGGTGCAGCACGGCGTCAATGGCGTCGCAGTGATCGTCCACGTACAGCCAGTCGCGCACCTGCATCCCGTCGCCATAGAGCGGCAGCGGGCGGTCGTCTATGGCCTCGGTGATGAAGAACGGAGCCAGCTTCTCCGGGTACTGGTACGGCCCGAAGGTGTTGCTGCCGCGCGTGACGGTCGTGTGCAACCCGTAGGTCACATGGTAGGCGCGCACCATCATCTCGCCGCCCGCCTTGCTGGCCGCGTAGGGGCTGTTCGGCTGCAACACGTCCCCCTCGCGGAAGAAGCCCTCGGCGATAGACCCGTAGACCTCATCCGTGCTCACATGGTGCACGCGCTGCACGCCCACCTGCCGCGCCACGTCGAGCAACATATACAGGCCGACGACATCGGTGTAAATGAAGGCGTCCGGCTCCAGGATCGAGCGATCCACGTGCGTCTCGGCGGCGAAGTTCACGATGGCATCCACGCCGTACTGCTCGATCACCCGCTGCACGGTCTGGCGGTGGGCGATGTCGCCGCGCTCGAAGCGGTAGTTGGGCGCGTCGTGAACCGGCAGCAGGTTGTCCAGGTTGCCGGCGTAGGTCAGCTTGTCGAGCACGACGAGGGTGTAGTCGGGATACTTCTCGACCATGCGCCGCACGAACGCGCTGCCGATGAAGCCCGCGCCACCAGTGACCAGGATCGTCTTCATGGGGCAATTCTCCTCTCAGAGGGATCGGGCGCAGCCTCCGCGCCTGCTGCCGACAGCACGAAGCGGTGAATCGCGTGGCCGACTCCATCCTCGTCGTTGCTGCCGGTGACGTAATCGGCTGCCGCCCGCACTTCTTCCGGTGCGTGGCGCATGGCCACGCCGATTCCGGCGCGGCGGATCATGTCCAGGTCGTTGCAGTTGTCGCCCAGGCAGAGCGCGTCGCGGACATCCAGGCCGAGGTGCTCGACCAGGTGCACCAGCGCCGTGCCTTTGGTCACCCCGGCAGGCATGACCTCTACCACCGAGGCCAGGCCGGAGCGCACGATCTGCGCCCGCCCGTCGAAGGCCGCCCACAGGTCGTCGAAGAAACGGCTCACCCGCTCGTGGTCCTGGTGCATCAGCACCATTTTGAAGGCGCGATACGGCCCGCGCAGCGCAGTCGCCCAGTTGTCTATGAGATCGGGCGGCGGCTCATGGTACTCAAGCAGTTCCGCGACATTCGCATCGTGAACCCTCGCCAGCAAGCCGTTGGCCGTGTAGATCACCGGCGTGAAGCCACGCGCTTCGGCCATGCCAATTGCCTCCAGCGCGTAGTCCAGCGGGATCGGGTCTTCGTAGACCAGCGACCCCTCCGGGGCGAAGACCTGCGTGCCGTTGCCGCAGATGAGCGGGATGGTGATGTTGAACTGGCGGATCAGCGCGACCGTCGAGGGGAACGTCTTGCCGGTGGCCACAGTGAACCGCACGCCGCGCGCCTGCGCCGCCCGGATAGCCGCCTCCGTGAAGGGCGAGACCACGTGATCAGAAGTGAGCAGCGTGCCGTCGAGGTCGGCGACGATGAGGCGTACAGGGGTCATCAGCACACAAGCCCGTTACAGCAGCCCCAGCCGGCTGTGATCGCCCAGGTGCATCTTGATCGCTCTGGGGCGCAGCGCGTTCATGGTCACCTCGGCGTGACGCCCGATCAGGCTGTCCTGGATGCGCGTCGGGATGTCGCGGATGGTGCTATGCTCCAACACGATGCTGCGCTCGATCTCGCTGTTCTCGATCACCACGTCGTGGTAGATACTGGAGAATGGCCCTACGTAGCTGTTGACGATGCGCGTGTTGCGCCCGATGATCGCCGGCCCGCGCACCACGCTGTTGATGATCTCCGCCCCATCCTCGACCGTCACCCGCGTGTCCACCTCCGAGGTGGCATCCACGCGCCCGCGAATCTCCGGCGTCAGTTCTTCCAGGACGAGACTGTTGGCGGTGAGCATGTCGCCGGGCCGCCCGGTGTCAATCCACCAACCGCGATGGATGTGCGGGTAGACCACGTAGCCGTGCTCGACCAACCACTGGATGGCGTCGGTGATCTCCAGCTCGCCGCGAAAGGACGGCTTGATCGCGTCCGTCGCCTCGAAGATGTGGTGATCGAACATGTAGATGCCGACCAGGGCCAGGTTAGAGGGCGGGTTCTTCGGCTTCTCGACTAGTTCGACAATGCGCCCCTCTCCGTTCAGCCGGGCGACGCCGTATTGCTCCGGCACCTCGACCTCGGTCAACACGATCTGACTGTTCCAGTCGTGATGCCCGGCGAACTCAGCGATCAGCGGGCTGATGCCGCCCTGGATGACGTTATCGCCCAGGAACATGACGAAACGGTCGTCGCCCAGGAAGTCGCGCGAAATCTTCACGGCGTGAGCCAGACCCAGCGGCGCATCCTGCGGAATGTAAGTCACGCGCACGCCGAACTGCGCGCCGTCCCGCACGGCCTCGCGAATCTCCGGCCCGGTATCGCCGATGACGATCCCGATCTCTTCCACGCCGGCCGCACGGATCGCCTCGATGACGCGGAAAAGCACCGGCTTGTTGGCCACCGGAATCAACTGCTTGGCTCGCGTATAGGTCAGCGGATACAGGCGCGTGCCCTTGCCGCCGCTCAGGATCAACCCTTTCACCGCTACCTGCTCCCTTTGTGTCTGGTCTTGACGGCGCAGGGGCGCCGCTGCGCCCTGGGTCGCGCGGACTTCCGAAGTCTCGGAGACTTCGGAAGTCTTGTGCAGGCCCGCCCCTACTTGAGAACCTCACCCCCCGGCCCCCTCTCCGAGAACGGAGAGGGGGAGTCATTCTGCTGATAAGTCCCCTCGCCGCGTGTGGAGAGGGGATTTAGGGGTGAGGTAAACCCCTACGAGATTGTTCATGTCCGTGCGTAATACCCGCTCACGGCGCTGTCGCGCGGTGCGTTGACCAACACCGCCCCCAGAATATTCACACCCACGCGCTGCAGCTCGTCCCTGGCGCGGGCCGCAAGGTCGCGGCGCGACGCCCCCGCCCGCAGCACCAGCAGCAGCCCGTCGAGCTTGTGCCCAAGCACGGCGGCGTCGCTGACGGCCAGCACCGGCGGCGCATCGAACAGCACATAGTCGGCGCGCTCGCGCAGCGCAGCGATCACCTCGTCCATGCGCCGCGACCCCACCAGGTCGGCGGGATTGGGCGGCAACGGCCCGCTGGTCAGCACGTGCAGGTGGTCCACGCCCACCGCCTGCAAGGGCGGGTCGGCCAGGGCCGCGTTGTCGAGCAGCATGGTCGTCAGGCCGCGCTCGTTGCCCAGCCCCCACAGTGCGTGCTGGGCGGGCTTGCGCAGGTCGCAATCCACCGCCACCGTGCGGTGCCCGGCCTGGGCCACGGTCACCGCCAGGTTCGCCAGCGCCACGCTTGCCCCTTCGCCGGGCACTGCCGAGGTGATCACCAGGGCGCTGGCCTGCCGATCCACCCCGTAGAACATCAGGTTCGTGCGCAGCGTCCGGTACGCCTCGGCGGCGGGCGCGTGCGGGTCAGTCAGCGTAATCAGGTTCGGAGCGGGCATCACCCCACCTCACATGTGGCTATCTTCAGGAGGAATCGCCGCCAGCAGGGGCAGCGCCAGGAAGGTCTGCACGTCTTCCCGGCTGCGCAGGATGTTGGATTCCAGGTATTCGAGCACAAACACCACCACACCGCCGAGCAGCAGGCCGAGCAGCGCCCCGGCCAGCACATTGATTCTGGTCTTGGGCGAGTGCAGCCCGTAGGTCGCCGTGTCAATCAGCAGGGCGTCAATGCGGTCTTCGCGCTGCAAGTCGCGGTTGTCTTCGGTGCGATACTCCACCAGCAAGCGCCCTAGTTCGGTGGCAATGCGCGCCGCCAGCGGCCCGTCCTGCATATCCACGTCAATCTGCACGACGAGCTGCGTCGGGTCCGAGCTGATCGTCGTGTAGCGGCGCAGATCGCCCGGCGTCATGTCGAGTTGCAGGCGATCAATGGCGGCGGCGGCCTGCGTGTCCGTGTTCAGATAGACCACGTAGCTGCGCAGCAGAATGCGCAGCGTCTCCGTCAGGCCGTAGTCGTTGCGTGCCGGCTGGAGCAGGACGCGCTGCGTGGCGCGGTACACGGGCGTCTGCGCCTTGCTGAAGGCATAGGCGGCTCCTGCCGTGATCGCCATTGCCAGGAGGAGTATCCACCCGCGCCGGATCAAGATTCGGGCGTAATAAGTCAAGTTCATATGCTGCAAGTCCTCAACAAGCTAAGGCTGCCGCCTCGCGCCGGTATTCTAGCAGGTGCCCTCGTAAGGGGCGTATTGCATACGCCCCCACATGGCACCACCCCCGCTCGGCGCTGGCGCGCCTCACTTCCCCCTCTCCGTAAACGGAGAGGGGGTTGGGGGGTGAGGTTTCCGCATGGCCTCTCATTCCCCCGGAATCTCGGCCAGCACCTCAAGCCCCAACGCTTCCACATCCTGGCGCGTGCGCAGGCTGCGATCCAGGTACTCCGCCAATGCTGCCAGCCCCACGCCGGCAGCCAGCCCCAGCGCCACCCGCAGCAGCGGCGCGATGCGCGCGGTCAGCGGCGGCGGAACCTCCACCACTTCCAGCGTGTCCAGCGGCACAACGCGGGCCGGCGAGACGGCAAACTGCGGAAAATACTCGGCGTTGCGCTCGCGCAGCACCCGGATCGCCGCTTCAGCGATGGGGCGAATCTGCCCGGCATCATCCCAGCGCACGTACAGGGTGACGATGCTGCGGTAGCTGTCGGCGGCGAAGGCCCCCACTAAATCAGAGGCGGCAATGTCCAGGCCCTGCCCGGCCACGATCCGCGCCACTTCTTCGGCGAAGCTGTCGCTGGCGATCCAGTGTGGCAGATTGACCGCCACATACTCCGAGGCCAGCCACACCACATAGCTGGTGTCCTCATAGGCGCTTTCGGGCGCGGCGCTTGCCGCGTCGGGCGGAGCCGCCGCCGTCAGCCGCACGCGCACTTCGTAGCTTGGTGGAGGATTCACGGCGTCGGCCAGCGCGGGCAGCGTCAGCACGAGCACGACAACCGCCGGCAGCCCGATCAGCCACCAGCGCCGCCGGATCACCTGCCAGAGTGCGATCAGTTCCATAGTCTGCGTCTCGCGCAGCGCCAGCCAGCAGCCGCGCCCTGCCCTGCGAATTGTCCGATGCCGCGATTATACCCCGTTCGCGCCAATCGCGAGAGAGCGTGATCTGCGCGCCGGGCAATCGTAGGCGGTTCGCCGCCCTCTTCTGCTATACTCCAGGGGGAGTCAATGCAGACACAGGAAGGAAGCCATGCCACGCAGGAACATCAGCCAGGCGCGCGATCCATATGGCGAGGACGAGAGCTACGACCAGTACGACGAGGAATACACTGGGTACGACGATGAGGACGAGGAAGACCGTCCGGCGCGCCGCTCGCGCCAGAGTGAGCCGCTCGCCCGCCAGGCGCTCGACTGGGGAATCAGCGGCAGCATCCTGGCGATCCTCGTGCTGACAGCGATCTACGCCTTCTTTCCGGTAGATGCCATCCCGGACTTCATCCCCTTCGCCGGGCAGGCCGACGACATCGCCGCAATTCTGGCGGGGGGCGGCTCGGTGACCTTCCTCACGATTCTGCGCTATGTGCTGCGCACGCGCATCGGGCGCTGGGGCTGCCTGATCACCATCGTGCTGGCGGCCATCGGCGCGTTCACCGTCTTCTGGGCGCTGCTCCGCCTCTTCGACGCCGCGCTCTGACGCCCCTACTGGGGAACTGGCTCCAGGCACGACGGCAGCGCGGCTACATCCTTCGGCCACACCTGCCCGTAGAACGATAGGTACTCCGCTACGTGCGACGACCAGTAGGCCATATCGTGATCGCCTACGGGGTCCACGAAGTAATCGTGAGCGATTCCGTTCTGGCGCAGCAAATCGCTCATGCGCCGCACGTTGGTGCCCACGTAGTCATCGGCCCCATGATCGAGGTAGATGCGCAGCGCCACCCGCGCGGGATTGGCGCGCGCGGCCAATTCAAGCGGATTGAACTCCGGCGCGACGTTGTCCGGCTCGAAGTGCGGGCTGTGACCACCGACCGCACTGAAGGCGTCCGGGTGACGCAGGGCAATGCTGAACGCCCAGAAGCCGCCGCGTGAGATGCCGCCAATAGCCCGCCCGGCGCGCGCTCCCCACAGACAGAAATCGCGCTCCACCGCCGGAATTAGCTCGTCCAGGATCACCGTCTCATACGACGCGCCGTCGGGCTGGTCGTTGAGTTCGGCGATCAGGCCGCCATCGGGCATGAGCACGACCATCGGCGGCAGCGTCCCGCTGGCGATGCCCTGATCCATGACCGAGGGCACGCCCAGGTCTACCCACATCCCGTCGTCGTAGCCCGTGCCATGCAGCAAAATCACATAAGGGTAGCGTTGCAGGGACTCATAGAAGCACGGCGGCAGGTACATATAGTAAGTGATCTCGCCGCCGGTCACGGCGCTGGGCACCGCCCCCTGGATGACGCGCCCGGTTGTCTCCGGGCAGGCGAAGGGCGTGGGCGAAGGCAGCGCGGTCGCCTCTGGCAAAGGGGTATCTGAAGGGATCGGCGTGTTGACGACGCCCGCCGCCATCGGCGCGCCGGCCTGTGGCGTCCCGGCGCTGCCCAACGGTTGAGTGGGCGCGGGCTGGATGAGGGTATCCGGCGTCTCACCGGTGACAACGACGTAGACAGGTGTCTGGTCAGGAGCCAGCGGCTCGCAAGCCGCCAGCACGATCAGCGTCAGGATGACGGCGGGCAACAACAGGTGTCTTTGGGGTATCATGGCGGCGATTATATGCGCATGAGAACGGTTGCACAAGCAGGGCAATCGCCTCGGGGTTCACGAACGAGTTGTCAGGCAGTTGTCGAAGGCCCCCATCCCCCGGCCCCTTCCCCCACGAGGGTGTATAGGCCGGAGAGGGGGAGGCGAGGCGTGCCAGCGTCGAGCGGGGGTGAGGTCAACTGCTTGGCGGCCTGCGCACAAACGCTTACAATCTCACCCACTCAGTGTGGGCCACGTGACACCAGGTGAGATGAGTCAGACGGAAAGCTGATGGCGACTACTCCTCACATGCGTCCGGCGCAGGCCGTACCAGGCCACACGGTGCGCGCGGCGCGTGTGCCTGGGCGCTGGCGGCGAAGGCTGCACAATCACCTGCGCACGGTCTTCGCGCGTGGTGACTTCACCAGCCTGCTGCTCGTCTGGGCGCTGATGATCCTCACGGCCCTGGCACTCGATGCCGCCCACTGGACAGAGGGGTTGCACGCCCTGGTGCCCGTCAGCGTGCTGACGGTGGGCCTGGGATTCCTGCTCGCGCGCAGCCACTATTCCGAGCCGCTGGCCCTGCTGATGAGCAGCGTCTACAGCCTGGCCGGCGTGCTCCTCACCTGCGCCTACACCCTTGTCGAAGACGGCCCGCTGTGGGCGCGCACCGACAGGCTGCTGCACGAGATCGCCATCTGGATTGACCAGGCCATCGCCGGCGACCAGCCCGCCAACGATGACGTGACCTTCGTGGTCTTCATGGCCGTGCTGTTCTGGTTCCTCGGCCACAACGCCGCGTGGCATGTTTTCCGCGTGGATCGCGTCTGGCGCGTCATCGTGCCGACCGGTCTGGTGCTGATCACGAATCAGTTCTACTACCAGGGCGATGTGTCGCTCGATCTCTACCTGGGCGGCTTCGTCGTCGTGTCGTTGCTGCTGCTCATCCGCTCGCACATTGACCTGCGCGAATACGACTGGTTCGTCCATCAGGTGAGCTTCTCCGGCACCGTGCGCCGCGCCTTCATGCGCACGGGCGCGCTTCTGGCCGTGATCCTGGTCGCGCTGGCCTGGCGCGCACCCGCCGGTTCGGACGAACGCGACCTCTCACGTGTTCGCGAACTGCTCTCCGGCGATACCCTTATGGAACTGGCCGAGCTATGGAACCGGCTGTTCTCCTCGCTGGAGAGCCAGGGAATTGCCACCGCTGACTATTACGGTGGGGCAGAGCTACAACTGACCGGCGCAATCCAGCTTGGCGACCAGCCGGTGATGATCGTGGAGGTGGAAGGGCCGCCTGGCGTGCGCTACTACTGGCGCTCTACCGTCTACGACTCTTATGACCCCGCCTCCTGGCGCTGGCGACACACACGCACGGTGCGCGCCTTCACCGATCAGGCGGGGCTGCACTTCAACATCGGCCCGCTAGCGCCGGGTGCCCGCGCTGAGGCCCGCCAGCAGTTCACCATGCTCATTCGCGCCAGCAACCTGGTGCACGCTGCGCCGCAGCCGGTGGAGGTGGGCCTGCCCGTCGAAGCCGAGCTAGACTGCATAGAGGACTTCGAGCGCACCTGCGTCAACGAAAACGGCCCGACCGATGTGGCGATCATCCGCTCGCGGGACACCCTGCGCACCGGCGACCAGTACGCCCTCACATCGCTGGTCAGCACGGCGACGGCCTCTGCCCTGCGCAGCGCCGGGCAGAGCTATCCCGACTGGGTGCTGCGCCTCTACCTGCAAGGAGCCGAGAACGTCGCGCCGCGCATCCGCGAATTGGCCGCGCAGATTGTCCGCCAGGCAGGGGCAACAACGCCCTACGACCAGGCCAGGGCGATTGAGTTCTGGCTGCGCACCAACATCCAGTACAGCGAGGCGATCCCCGCGCCGCCGCGCGGCAGCGACCCGATCGAATGGTTCCTCTTCGAGCAACGCCAGGGCTACTGCAACTACTACGCGACGGCGATGGTGCTCATGCTGCGCTCGCAGGGCATCCCGGCGCGCATGGCGGCTGGCTTCGCCCAGGGCACATGGGACGCCGAGCGCGGGGCCTACCTGGTGCGCGAGCGCGACGCCCACACCTGGGTGGAAGTGTACTTCCCAGGCTACGGCTGGGTCGAGTTCGAGCCGACCGCCGACGAAGCACCGATCAGCCGCGAGGACGACGCCACGCTGTTGGCGATCCTGCCGACGGTGACGCCGCTGCCCACGCCCACACCGCTGCCCACCGCAACCTTCACGCCGCTGCCGCTCACTCCCGACGGAGCAGCCGCCACATCAACCGGCGGCGCCGCGGGATTGGCCCTGCCCTCCACGCCCACGCCGACGCCCTCCCCCACGCCCGCGCCAAGCGCCACCGCGCCGCCGCCCCCCGATGCCACGCGCGTCGGCGACGGCGAAGACAGCAGCTTGCTGCGCACCCTCCTGTGGATGCTGGGCATCTTGGCGCTGGTTGTGCTGGGCCTGGTGCTGGCCGTGCTGTTCGCCATCTGGTACATCGAGTACCGGGGTCTGGGCGGCCTGTCAGTGGTGCAGCGTGCTTACGCCCGGCTGGGCATCTATGCGCGCTGGATCGGGCTACGCTTCGCTGATTCAGCTACCCCCGACGAACGCCGCCGTCACCTGGTCAGCTACCTACCAGAGATTGAGCAACCGATCAACACCATCACCCACGCCTATATCACCGACCGCTATGCCGCGCCGCCGGAGCCTGCCCAGCAGGAAGAGAACCGCAGCCAGGCCCACGACGCCTGGCAGACGGCGCGCTGGGCCTTTGTGCGGCGCAAGATCGCGCTGCTGCTGGGTGCGGGGCGCAAGGGTGAGTGAGCGGAGGACAGGCTGCAACAGGGCAGCGCCCCATATGCACCAACTTGAGCCTGGCTGTGCACGCCTCTCCCCCTAAACCCCTCTCTCCAGCAGAGCTAGAGAGGGGGACTTTGGGCCACCGGTTGGGGCATTTCCCCCTCCCTGGCTCTTGTACAGACCAGAGAGATAGCTGACACACGTTCGGAGACATCGCTGACACTTTAGGGGATAATGAAGGCATCACGACGAGCCGAGTAGAAAGAGGCGAAAGATGCCTTGAGACTTCCGAAGTTTTCGAAAACTTCGGAAGTCTGGCGTTCGAGCGCCTGCACGTGTAGGGGCGGGTTTGCAAACCCGCCCCTACAAGACAATCGTGCATATCACCTGCCTTGAATGTCAAATCTCATTAGGGATGTATTGCAATACGCCCCTACGAGCCTCATCCCCGCCCGATTCCGAGCCTTGACGCCGCCGCCCGGCGCTGGTATGATGACGCCCCGTAACTCACCACCCAGTTTAGGTTGGCTTCTTACCGCAGACAGCAGGGGCCTGGTCAGGCTTAATGGGAACTCCCCCTGCCGAGGTGAAGACCCCGACCGGACCACCAACACGTGTTTTTCACGGATTGGATCATGGCACGGTCTTCGCCCCTTGTGCGGAGACCGTTTTTTGTGGGTCTC